>NZ_PYIA01000085.1:0-100359 GCF_013265645.1 Sphingopyxis sp. BSNA05
CTTCGCCGGCGAACATTGAAGATACGGACTGAAGTGGTTCGAGTTTGTGGCGTGATGATGATTTGATGTTCCCTGCCGCAGGGCAGGGTCCAGACGATCGGACAGGACAGTTCTGGGCACCGGCCTTCGCCGGTGAACATTATGGGGCCGGTACACGAGGTAGTATATTATGGGTTTTGAAAATCAGGATTTTATCGGCTCGGAACAGGAACAGGGCCCCAGCTGGCAGCGCAGGCACTGGCCGATTGATGACGCCGACGAGCTGAACAGCGCGCTCGATCCCACGCAGATGGGCATCGAGATCAAGGCTTCTGCGGACAAATCCGGCAAGTCGATGTCCGATGCCGAAGTTGCCCAGGCGGCGGAAAAGTCGATTCGGGCGATGATGCTGATCCGCACCTATCGGGTGCGTGGACATCTGGGTGCCAATCTTGATCCTCTGGGTCTTTCCAAGCTAGAGGAACCGGCGGACCTGACGCCGGAATTTCACGGCTTCACCGCCGAGGATATGGACAAGCCGGTCTATCTGGGCGGCGTGCTCGGCTTCCAGACCGCGACCGTCCGCGAGATCGAAGCGGTCCTGCGCGCCAATTATTGTGGTCCGGTCGGGCTCGAATATATGCATATTGCCGATATCGAGGAACGGCGCTTCCTGCAGGAGCGGATGGAAGGCAAGGACGCCGAGATCCACTTCACGCCGGAAGGCAAGAAGGCGATTCTCAACAAGGTGATCGAGGGCGAGGAATATGAAAATTTCCTCGGCAAGAAATATGTCGGGACCAAGCGTTTCGGTCTCGATGGCGGCGAATCGATGCTGCCGGCGCTGGAAAATGTCATCAAATATGGCGGCCAGTCCGGCGTGCGCGACATTGTCTATGGCATGGCCCACCGGGGGCGTTTGAACATTCTCGCCAATGTGATGGCCAAGCCCTACAAGGTCATCTTCCACGAATTTCACGGCGGCTCGGCCAATCCCGATGATGTCGGCGGCTCTGGCGATGTGAAATATCATCTCGGTACCAGCACCGATCGCGAATTTGACGGCATCAATGTGCATATGAGCCTGGTGCCCAACCCTTCGCATCTCGAGGCGGTTGATCCGGTGGTGCTCGGCAAGGTCCGCGCGCAGCAGGTGGCGCGCGACGATCTGGAGAAACATGACCAGGTGCTGCCGGTGCTGATCCACGGCGACGCGGCCTTTGCCGGCCAGGGCATAGTCTGGGAGTGTCTCGGCTTCTCCGGCATCCGCGGTTATAATACCGGCGGCTGCATCCATTTCGTGATCAACAACCAGATCGGTTTTACCACCAGCCCGCAATTTGCGCGCTCCTCGCCTTATCCGTCGGACGTCGCCAAGGGCGTGCAGGCCCCGATTTTCCACGTCAACGGCGATGACCCGGAAGCGGTGACCTTTGCCTGCAAGATCGCGATCGAGTTCCGCCAGCGTTTCGGCCGGGATATCGTCATCGACATGTGGTGCTATCGCCGCTTCGGCCATAATGAAGGCGACGAGCCGAGCTTCACCCAGCCGATCATGTACGCCGCGATCAAGAAACATCCCAAGGTCAGCAAGCTCTACGAAGCGCGGCTGGTCGAGGAAGGTGTGATCGATGCGGGCTGGGCCGACACGACCCGCAAAGCCTTTGCCGACCATCTTGAAACCGAATTTCAGGCGGCGGCCGATTACAAGGCCGACAAGGCCGACTGGTTCGGCGGACGCTGGCAGGGGCTGCATATTCCGGCCGATCCGGAAACCGCACGGCGCAATGTCGAGACGGCGATTGACCCAAAACTGTTCGACAGTCTCGGCCGGACGCTGACCAGAGTCCCCGAAGGGCTGACCATTCACAAGACATTGGGTCGGGTGCTGAGCGCCAAGGCCGAAATGTTCAAGAGCGGCGAGAATTTCGACTGGGCAACCGGCGAAGCGCTGGCTTACGGATCGCTGGTTTCCGAAGGCTATAATGTCCGCCTGTCCGGCCAGGACAGCGGCCGCGGAACCTTTTCCCAGCGGCATGCCGTCTGGGTCGACCAGAAAAGCGAAGAAAAATATGTGCCGCTCAGCACCGTGCCACACGGCCGCTTCGAGGTGCTCGACAGTCCGCTCTCCGAATATGGCGTGCTCGGCTTCGAATATGGCTATGCCGGTGCCGATCCGAAGACGCTGGTATTGTGGGAAGCGCAATTCGGTGATTTCGCCAATGGCGCGCAGATCATGATCGACCAGTTCATCGCTTCGGGCGAAGCCAAATGGCTGCGCGCCAACGGTCTGGTGATGCTGCTGCCGCATGGCTATGAGGGCCAGGGTCCGGAACATAGTTCGGCGCGCCTCGAACGCTTCCTGCAGCTTTGTGCGCAGGACAATATCCAGGTCGCCAATATCACCACACCGGCCAATTATTTCCACGTGTTGCGCCGGCAGATGCTGCGGTCGTTCCGCAAGCCGCTGATCATCATGACGCCGAAATCGCTGCTGCGCCACAAGCTGGCCGTGTCGAAGGCGGAAGATTTCCAGGGCGACCATCATTTCATGCGGATATTGTCGGACACCAATCCGCCTGCGGACGAGGACGTGAAGCGTCTTGTGCTCTGCTCGGGCAAGGTCGCCTATGACCTGATCGAGGCGCGCGACGCGGCGGGTGACAAGAACACGGCGATCATCCGGATCGAGCAGCTCTATCCCTTCCCGGGCGAGCCGCTGGTGGTCCGGCTGAAACGGATGACCGGTCTGGAGACCGTGGTCTGGGCGCAGGAAGAACCGAAGAATAACGGCAGCTGGCATTTTGTCCGCTCCTATCTGGAAGACTGTCTGGAACAGGCGAACGTCGGACCAGTGGAGCCGGTCTATGCCGGACGCTCCGCTTCGGCTTCGCCGGCGACGGGTCTGGCGTCCCGGCACAAGCAACAGCAGGAGCGGCTGATCGCCGAAGCGCTGGGGCATGCAGCCAGTTGATATGTAAGGGCCGTTCCGCTGCCGTGGCAGGAACGCAGGAAGTTACGAAAGCAGAGTAGATATTATGGCAACAGAAGTAACAGTCCCGGTATTGGGTGAATCGATCACTGAAGCGACTTTGGGTGAATGGCTCAAGCAGCCGGGCGATGCGGTCGCCGCTGATGAACCGATTGCCAGTCTGGAAACCGACAAGGTGGCGCTGGAAGTGCCCGCGCGGAAGCCGGCGTGATGGGCGAGCACAAGGTCGCTGTCGGCGATACGGTCGAGGTCGGCGCGGTCATCGCGACGATCGAGGCGGGCAGCGGCGCGGCTCCGGCGGCGAAATCCGCTCAGGCTTCGGCTCCGGCCAGAACCGAGGCAAAGGCGGACGAATCTGATGCCTCGATCACCCTGTCTCCGTCGGTCCGGCGGCTGGTTCTCGAACATGGAGTCGACCCCAGCCAGATCACCGGCACCGGCAAGGATGGCCGGCTGACCAAGGCGGATGTCGAACAATATGTGAAATCGGGCGCGCAGCAGGCGCCAAAGGCTGAGACGGGCGCGGCCAGCAGCGCGCCAGCCCCGGCGCCATCGCAGGGCGGCAATCGCAACGAGGAACGGGTGCGGATGACCCGTCTGCGCCAGACCGTCGCGCGGCGTCTGAAAGAGGCGCAGGATACGGCGGCCCTGCTGACCACGTTCAACGATGTCGACATGACCGCGGTGATCGAGACGCGCAACAAGTACAAGGACCTGTTTGCCAAGAAGCACGGGATCAAGCTCGGTTTCATGAGCTTTTTCGCCAAGGCCGCCTGTATGGCACTGAAAGACGTGCCCTCGGTGAACGCGCAGATCGACGGCGAGGAAATCGTCTATCATGATTATGCCGATATTTCGGTCGCGGTCAGCGCGCCGAACGGGCTGGTCGTGCCGGTCATCCGCAACGCCGAAGCGATGAGCTTTGCCGATGTCGAGAATACGATCGCCGATTTCGGCAAGCGCGCCAAGGACGGCACGCTGACCATGGCGGACATGCAGGGCGGGACCTTCACCATCTCCAATGGCGGGGTGTTCGGTTCGCTGATGTCGACGCCGATCATCAACCCGCCGCAGTCCGCCGTGCTCGGCCTGCACCGGATCGAACAGCGGCCGGTGGTCATGCCCGACGGCTCGATCGAGGCGCGGCCGATGATGTATCTGGCGCTCAGCTATGACCATCGCCTGATCGACGGCCGCGAAGCGGTGACTTTCCTGGTGCGGATCAAGGAAGCGATCGAGGATCCGGCACGGCTTTTGATTGATTTATAATTTTTCGTCATCCTGAACTTGTTTCAGGACCTCCAGAGATCCTGAAACAAGTTCAGGATGACGAGTATAGAGGTGAACTATGACCGACAATTTCGACTATGATCTTCTGATAATCGGCTCCGGCCCCGGCGGCTATGTCGCAGCGATCCGCGCCGCGCAGCTTGGTCTGAAGACCGGCTGCATCGAAAGCCGCGAAACGCTGGGCGGCACTTGCCTCAATGTCGGTTGTATCCCGTCCAAGGCGATGCTGCACGCTTCGGAACTCTATCACGAGGCCCATAGCGGCGCGCTGGAGAAATTCGGCGTCAAGCTGACCGGCGCGAAGCTTGACCTCAAGCAGATGCTGGCCGAGAAGCTGAAGGCTGTCTCCGAATTGACCGGCGGCATCGAACTGCTGTTCAAAAAGAACAAGGTCGACTGGATCAAGGGCCGCGGCGCATTTGAAGATGCCAATACGGTCAAGGTCGGCGACAAGAGCTATACCGCCAAAAATATCCTGATCGCCACCGGCTCTTCGGTCACCCCGTTGCCGGGCGTCGAGATAGACAATGACAAACATGTCGTGGTCGATTCGACCGGTGCGCTCGAACTGCCCAAGGTTCCCGGCCATATGGTCGTGATCGGCGGCGGCGTGATCGGGCTGGAACTGGGCAGCGTATGGCTGCGGCTCGGTGCGAAAGTCACGGTGGTGGAATATCTCGACCAGATTCTGCCCGGCATGGATGGCGCGATCCGCAAGGATGCGGCGCGGATGTTCAAGAAACAGGGTTTCGATATCAAGACCGGCACCAAGGTTACCGGCTGCACCGTCAAGGGCAAGAAAGCGACGCTCACCATGGAACCGGCCAAGGGCGGCGACAGCGAGACGCTGGAAGCCGATGTCGTGCTGGTGGCAATCGGCCGCAAGCCGAATATTGACGGGCTGGCGCTGGAAAATAGCGGCGTCGAAACCAACGACCGCGGCCAGATCGAGGTCGGCCACGATTTCCAGACCAAGGTTCCCGGCGTCTATGCAATTGGCGATGTGACCCCCGGTCCGATGCTGGCGCACAAGGCCGAGGACGAAGGCATTGCCGCGGCGGAATTTATCGCCGGACAGCAGGGCATCGTCAATCACGACCTGATCCCCGGCGTCGTCTATACCTATCCCGAAATTGCCAGCATCGGCAAGACCGAGGAAGAGGTGAAGGACAGCGGCACCGAATATAAGGTCGGCAAATTCGTCTTTGCCGCCAACAGCCGCGCCAAGACCAACCGCGACACCGAAGGCTATGTGAAGGTTATCGCCGACGCAAAGACCGACCGCGTGCTTGGCTGCCACATCATCTCGTCGCTCGCCGGCACGATGATCGCGCAGGTCACCCAGGCGATGGAATTTGGTGCGACCTCGGAAGATATTGCCTATACTTGCCACGCCCATCCGACCCATTCGGAAGCGATCAAGGAAGCGGCCATGGCGGTGCAGGGCAAGCCGATCCATATGTAGTGTCCATGCTCCGCACTTGATGTGGAGCCCGGTCAGCACTAGCATCGCTCCCAAAGGGTCACGGCTTCCCGCCCGGAACCCGGGGGGAGAGACTATGGCGATTGCAACACTGACCACCGAAGCCACCGCGACCGGGATCGCGTCCGATATTGTCGCCGGCAAATTATCGGCCCGGGACGCGACGGAAGCGGCTATCGCCCGGATTGAAGCGCTGGATGGTCCGATCAATGCAGTGGTCGTGCGCGACTTTGATGCTGCCCGTGCTGCAGCCAATCGGCTGGACGATGAAGGACCGCAAGCGGGCCAGCCGCTCTTCGGCGTGCCGATGACGGTCAAGGAAAGCTTCAACCTCGCCGGTCATCCCTCGACCTGGGGTCTGGAACATGCGCGCAATAATATCGCGCAATCCGATGCGGTTGTTGTACAGCGGCTCAAGCGGGCGGGGGCTGTGATCGTTGGCAAGACCAATGTCCCGCCGGACCTGGCCGACTGGCAATCGAACAATCCGGTCTATGGCCGGACCAACAATCCGCATGATCTCGACCGCACCCCGGGTGGCTCCTCCGGCGCCGCCGCGGCCGCCGTCAGCGCGGGGATGCTGCCCTGCGAATTCGGATCCGACATTGGCGGTTCGATCCGCGTGCCTGCGCATTATTGCGGTATCTGGGGGCACAAGCCGACCTTCGATGTCATCAGCCTCGAGGGTCATGGCTATCCTGGAACCGATAGCGCGCGACCGGCGCTGTCCGTCTGCGGTCCGCTGGCGCGTTCGGCGGAGGATCTGGCGACTTTGCTGGAGGTCACGCTCGACCATCCGCTGCAGCGGCGGGATGTTGCGATCAAAGGCGGCCGGTTTCTGCTGATCGATGAGCAGCCGATGGTCGGATGTTCGCGCGGCTATCGCGCCGAACTGGACCGGGTCGCCGGACAAATCGAGGATGCCGGGGGCCAGGTTGAGCGGCGCAGCGAATGGATTCCCGATCTCGAAGCATCCCATGACAGCTATCTCAAGATGCTCAATATCGCGATGGCCGGCGGCCTGCCGGCACCCGATGGCACGCAAGCCACGGTGCGCGACTGGTTTGACCTTTGCGACATACAGGCGCGCGTCTATCGGCAATGGCGGGACCTGTTTGGCGCATTTGATTTTGTGCTGGCTCCGGTAAGCGCCACCCCGGCCTTTCGGCATCATAACGGGCAGATTTTTCAGGGGAATATAGAAATTGACGGCGAAAATCTCCCCGCCAGCCCGCAGCTCGCCTGGGCGGGACTGGTCACCTTCCCCGGTCTTCCAGCAACCGTGCTGCCTATCGGCACCGTCGACGGCTTGCCCGTCGGCATGCAGGTGATCGGTGACCGGTTTCAGGATTATCAAACAATTGATGGTGCGCGACAGATCGGGGCTCTATTGGCGACTTAGCCGTTTTTGCAGGAAGTCCGGGACGCCAGAATGAAACATTATAAACTCATGCGCTGGCATGTCTGGCTCGGCTGGCTGATCGGGGTGCCGATCATTATCTGGACCGCCAGCGGACTGCTAATGGTGGTGCAGCCGATTGAAACGGTGCGCGGCAATCATTTGCGCAGTGAGCCGCTGGTGCTCAATGCTCTCCAGCCGGTGCCGCCCCTGCTCGACGGGCAGCCGGCGAAGAGCCTGACCCTGCAACAGAACAGCAGCGGTCCCTTCTGGGTAATTGCCTATGCCGATGGCGGAAAGCGAAGGGCGGACGCAGAGACCGGCGCCCTGTTGCCGCCGGTTTCGGGTGCCGAAGCCAACAGGCTGGCGAGCGCAGCGCGCGGCGGCGAGGCGGCGATTCTGTCGGTAACTCTGTTTGCGGCCGACCAGGCTCCGCTGGAGCAGCGCAGCGGTCGGCCCTCTTGGCAGGTTATATTCGACGATGACGCGCGCTTCTATATCGATGCGGACACGGGCGAGACCCTAGCCGTACGCACCCGCTTCTGGCGCGTCTTCGATTTCATGTGGGGCCTGCATATCATGGACCTGCAGACGCGCGAAGATACCAGTCATCCAATCCTGATCGGTTCGGCGGTGCTCGCGCTGCTGGGATCGATCCTCGGTTTCGTCCTGCTCTTCACCCGGCACAAGCGAAGGAAGACATCATGAATTCCGGTTTTCTCTACAGCGCGCTCGGCTGGCTCGATCTTTTCGGGATTGCGGTATTCGCCATTTCCGGGGCGCTGGTCGCGGCGCGCAACCGGCAGACTCTGGTGACCTTCGGCTTTTTCGCGCTGGTCACCGGTGTCGGTGGCGGTACCGTCCGCGATCTGCTGATCGGCGCGCCGGTTTTCTGGGTGCAGGATGCGCGCGTGCCGATCCTGTGTCTCAGCATCGCGCTGCTGGTCTGGGTGACGCCGGTCAAATTCTGGCGCCCTGCGGCGGTCGACTGGTTCGACGCGATCGGACTGGCGGCCTATTCGGTTTCGGGGCCGCCAAGGCGATGCAGCTCGGCATTGATCCGGTCCCCGCCGCGATCATGGGGATCATCACCGCCAGCGTTGGCGGGGTGATTCGTGATCTGATTTCCGGCGAGCCGTCGATCATCATCCGGCCCGAGCTTTACGTGACCGCCGGAGCGCTCGCAGCCTCGGTGTTCGTGCTGCTGGTCCAGATCGGCATACAGGGATTTATCGCTGCGCTGATTGCCTTTGCCGCGGGATTTGCCCTGCGCGCACTGGCGATCATCAAGGGGCTGTCGCTGCCCGCCTATCGCGGCGCTGAAGACAAGGAATAGCGCAACAGCCGATCGATCCAGCGAGCGGACGCGGCAGGGGTCCGGTTTACGCCGGTTCCGCATTCCAGGCACAGGGCCTGCACATCTTCGCGTGCCAGCAAGCCCTGGGCGGTGGCCAGCGCTTCGCCGACGGCCGCTTTCTGGCGCTGCGCGGCCCAGCCGATGACGCCGCTGACCGGCGCGCCCTGTTGCCGGACAAAGGGCATGCCTTCAAACGGGAGACAAGAGAACCGGGGTTGCGGATCGAGATATTGCGGATGATAATCGCCTTCCGCGAGTCCCGCGCGTTTGGCTGCCTCGGCCAAAGCCTCCGGCATTCCGCCAAAAGCGTCGACCAGCCCGAGTTGCCGCGCGGTCCCGCCATCCCAGACGCGGCCCTGACCGATTGTATCGACTTCTGCCGGTGTCTTGCCGCGCGCTGCCGCGACCAGCTTGATGAAGTCGCCATAGCTGTCCTCGACTCCCGCCTGTAATATTGCATTAAGGTCATCGCTGAAGCCACCGACAAAATCGGGTTCGCCGGACAGTGGTGTGGTCTGGACGCCATCGGCGGTGACGCCCCATTTGGCCAGGGCCTTTTCAAAGCTGGGCAGAACCGCGAAGACGCCGATGGAGCCGGTGATCGTGTCGGGCTCGGCAAAGATATGGTCACCGGCCGTGGCGACCCAATAGCCGCCGCTGGCCGCAACATCGCCCATCGAAATGACGACCGGCAGTTTCTTCTTTTTCGCTTCGAGCAGTGCCAGGCGGATTTCCTCGCTGGCAAAGGCCGAGCCGCCGGGCGAATCCACGCGGACCACCAGCGCCTTGAGCTCGCCTTCTTCCAGAGCGCTATAGATGAGTTCGGCAATCCGCCCGCTGGCGGCCATGCCGGGGCCGGTCTTGCCGCCGACAATCTCGCCGGCAACGGTTATCACGCCGATTGGCGAGCCGTCGGTTTCGGCGGGATGGGCCGCGACAAAATCGTCATAGTCGATGGCGTTGAAACTGTCGGGAGCGGAGGTTTCGTCTACACCCGCTTTCTCGGCAACAAACCGGTCAAAAGCGGTCTTGTCACCCAGCTTGTCGATCAGCTTCTGCTGCATGGCGACCGCTGCATAGTCGCCGCCGGCAGCGGTGATGAAGCTTGCCGGATCCTCGGCAAAGGCCTTGACCGAAGCCTGCGGCCGCGATTTGGCGATCTCGGCAAGCCAACCGTCCCACAGCACTTTGTAAAGCGCTTGCGACGCTTCGCGGGAGGCCGGTGACTGGTCGGAACGCATATAGGGTTCGACCGCGCTCTTGTAGGTGCCGACGCGATAGATATTGGCGGTCACGCCGAGCCGGTCGATCAGGCCCTTGTAATAGAGACGGTTGCCGCCGGGGCCGGCAAAGATGATTCCGCCCATCGGGTCCATCCAGATTTCGGTCGCGTGAGCGGCAATCTGGTAGCTGTCGTCGCTGTAGAAATTGGCGAAGGCATAGACCGGTTTGCCGGCCTTCTTGGCGCGGGCGAGCGCCTCGCCGATATCGGTCAGGCTGGTCTGGCCGCCGCCGACAAAACTGCTGAGGTCGAGGACGATCGCCTTGACGCGGTCATCCTCCGCGCTGGCATCGATCGCACGGACGACATCGCGCAGGCGATATTCGCGCGGGCTGTTGCCGGCACCGGCCAGAAAATCCTCGAAAGTGGGGGCTGCCGGTTCTTCGACCACCACCCCGTTCAGATCGAGCAGCAGGCGCCGTCGCGGATCGCGCCGCTATTGGGCTGGGAAGACAGCAGGGCATAGAGCGCGCCGAAAACAGCAGCATCGCGATCAGGACCATGCCGTCCTTGATCGCGACCAGAAATTTCCACGCCGCTCGCGCAAATTGCATATTCATATCCCTGTTTAGACCGGATTCATCCCTTCTATATGGGATAGCGGCCCGATATTACCAGCGGATAAGACGGGGAACCAGCAAGCGGCCGACAATCGCGCAAGTGGCGACGGCGAGAGAGTACCACAGCCCGATATAGAATATGCTGTTGAACGGGCAGTGCAGGCTATAGGCCGCCGCGCCGAGCGCGCCGGAGGACATGCCGACCAGCCAGCCGGCCCGTTCCAGCGCCACCGGGGCGCCGCGGCGCAGCCAGAGAACCTGTACCGTTGCTATGCCTAGGCCTCCCAGCATGCTGACGCCCAGGCATTCCATGCCATAGCGGGGGACCAGTATCGCCATATTGCCGGGCAGGGTCATCATTGCCATGACCGCCGCCGTGGCCGGGAAAAGCAGGGCGGCAGCCAGCGCCCATATCCAGCCCTTGAAGCTGTTGCCGACGGCCGGCTGGCTCATCGCGATGACCGCATAGCTGCTGGTCAGACCGAGCAGCAGCAGGGCGCCGCCCCGCAAGAAGAACATTGGATGCGGCACACCCATCAATATGTCGCCGCGCACGCCGGCAATCAGGGCGACCAGCGCCGTCAGAATCGCCGCAATGGCCAGCGTCAGCGCAAAGCCATTGCGGTTCTTCAGCGGTTTCACCGGTGTCAAATCTTCGACGAGACGATCTATCATCATGTCCGACATAAATTATACTCTTCTACTCTCATTCTGTTTCAACCATCGCGGAGAGCCTTTTCAGCCCCCGATGGATATTCACTTTGACCAGCGATTCAGACTGGCCGGTTTTGGCCGAGGCCTCGATGATGCTGAGGCCCTCGATCTTGACCAGACTGATCACCTCGGCCTGTTTCGGCGGGATCCTGTCGAGCAGCCGCTCCAAACTGACCTTGGCCGTCACTGTTTCATCCTGCGGATCGGCGACCATATCCTCGTAGAGCTGGTCATGTTCGTGCCGGTATATCTTGCGCAGGCTGTCGATCCAGCGGTAGCGGCCGATGGCGGCCAGCCATGGCAGAAACGGCCTTGCCGGATCATAGCTGGCCCGCTTGCGGTGCAGCGAGATCAGCGTCTCCTGCACCAGATCATCGATCGCCGCCGGGTTGATCTTGCGCGCATAATAGCGCCGCAGCCATTTCTCGCATTCGGTGAGCAGGCTGGAATAGCAAAGCTTGTCGCCAGCCTGGGCCTTGGTCATCAGACGCCGGAAGGTTTCTTCATTGGCGATCATCGGTTCAGCCGAACTTGTGACCGGTCAGCCGGTCGAGCGAGAATATTCCGCCACCGCGCACGATCAATATGCCGGCCAGCGCGACCCAGAGAATATGCACCTGCCACCAGGCCTCGGGATAGACGAAAAACTGGATGACCAAAGTCATCACCAGCAGGCCGGCGGCGCCGATGCGGGTGAACAGGCCGAGCACGACGAGGATCGGGAGGAAATGTTCCGCATAGGTGGCCAGCAGGCCGGTGATTTCCGGCCAGGGCATGCCATATTCCTCGCGAAACAGCAGAACCGTGGTGTCGCTCATCTGCAGCCAGCTGCCGTCCTCGACCTTGGTGCGGGCCGAGCGCCAGAAAATACCGGCCAGCGCCACGCGGGTGAACAGCAGGACGATCCCCTCCGGCAGCGAACCGCTCACCAGGCCTATCATTTTCCGGATCATGGATTTCATATCAACTTCCCTCGACTGGTGTCAGCGCCCCGGCCTGGATCAGCTTGATAATGGGCTGCATCGCCGTTGCTTCTGCCTCCAGTTCGAGCGCATGGGCCAAAAGGTTACCCAGGGTTGTGCATTCGGGGAGTTTTTCCGCAATGGCCTGCTGCGCCGCGGTCAGCGGATGGAATAATATCTGCGCTTCTGCTCGGGTGATCATCAGCGCGCGGGCATCTGTGCCGGCCAGTTCGGGCAGCGCCGGCGACAAGGGCGCGGTCAGCGCGACCAGGCGCATCGCCGGATGGGCGGCCACCGGAAAGGCCAGCAGATCGGCTTCGCCGAGCGATGCGATATCGGCGAGCGCGAGCGGATGGGCCTCGGCGCTGCGATAGCTTTCCAGCCAGGCCCATTCGATCCGGGCAAGATCGATGTCCGCGCCGCCACGGTCCCGTTCTTCCAGAAAGGCGGGGAAGGCCGCGCCGATTTGGTTGAGGTCGCTGGCCATGACGGAGGCCTGTTCGACATAGGCGCGCGAGAGACTGTGAAAAACCTCGTGACCCAAATGGTCGTGCAGGCGGGGATAGCAGTCTTCCAGCGCCACCAGCCGGGCGTGGGAGATGGTATTGGCATGCGCCTTCAGGCCGAGCAGCGCCCGCGCCTTGTCCTCGGCGAACATATCGTCGGGAAAATGTGCCGGGCCCTTCTGCAGGCAGGCGACGAAGCGCGACTGGCCTTCAGCGAGCGAGGGCATGGCGCGGCTCTTCCGGCAGGGGGGCGGCCAATATGGTTTCCGCCTTGGTGACTTCCGCCATCAGCACATCATATGCGGGCACATCCGTGTCCCATTCGATCAGCGTGGCGATCGGGCCGGCGCGGGTGATGAAACGGCGATAGAGGTCCCAGGTGACGTCGCTGACAATCGAGCCATGATCGTCGATCAGCAGCGGTCCGCTGTCGTGGCTTTCCGTCGCATGACCGGCGAGATGGATTTCGCCGACGATTGCCGGATCGATCGCATCGATATAGGCGTGCATGTCCAGCCCGACATTGGTCGCGGTCACCTCGACATTGTTGATGTCGAACAGTAGGCCGCAGCCTGCCTGGCGGCAGAGTGCGTGGATGAAGTCGGTCTCGCTCATTGTGTCGTCGCGATAGGAGAGATAGCGGGACGGATTTTCGATCAGGATCGGGCGTTGCAGCCGGTCCTGTACCTTGCCGATTTCGCCCACAAAATGATCAAGCGCTTCCTGTGTATAGGGAATGGGCAGCAGGTCGGGATAGCGGTCATGGGCATTGCCGCTCCAGCTGAGATGATCGGAGACCATCGCCGGCTGGTAGCGGTCGCAGAGCGCGGCCAGCTTTTCCAGATCGTCACCATTGAGTCCGCCCGCGCTGCCCAGCGACAGGCCGACGCTGTGAAAGCTCAGGGGATAGACTTCGGCGACGGCGGTGAGCCAGCGGTGCGCCGGTCCGCCATCGCCGAAGTAATTCTGTGGATGAACCTCTACCCAGGAGGGACGTTTCGCCGGTGCGTCATCGTCCAGCACATTGCTATAATGTACCGACTTGAGACCGATGCCACCCGATGGGGGGAGGGGTTGCGGCATCGTCATCACCGACGAAACATGAGGGTCAGGAATATCGGCCATCCACGGAATTTAGCGCGTTCAGCCCTTTTTGGGAACCGGTTTCGCATTGCCCTTGTGCGCGGTCAGCGTGCCGCCCATTTCGATGCAGCTGCCCTTGGCCACATATTTCCAGGCGTTGCCTGATAGTCGGCGGTCGAGGTTCCGGCACATGTTGTGCCCGGACCGGCGGCACAGTCATTCTTGCCGGCAAGCGCGATGCCGTAGCATTTTTCCTTGGCACCGGCTGCCTGGGCAGCGGTGGCGGAGAGAGACAGTGTGGCTGCCGCGGCGAGAGCAGCGGCTGCGGTAGTGGTTTTGACCAGAGTAGACATGGATTTTCCTCTTCTTGGAATTGGGGGACAAGTCGGAACCCGCCAGAACGGGCTCATATTGCCATTCGGCCTCGGCGATGCTCCGGTTACATCGCGCCTCCGTAGCAATGCGGATTGCATGGGAAACGAATCGCAATGCCTTGGAAATCCAACAAAACGCAATGAAATATTTTCCGCCCTTTCCCTTGACGGCGGATGAATAGCTATTACATGGACTTCGTTAGCACTCGAAAGGAGAGAGTGCTAATTCACACAAATTCTGCTCTGCCGACCGGCCGCAACGGCTGGTCTGAAGAGATTTGGATTGGACAAGAAAGGGAAATCTATGAAATTTCGTCCATTACATGACCGTGTACTGGTGCGTCGCGTCGAAGCGGATACCAAGACTGCTGGCGGCATCATCATTCCGGATAGCGCCCAGGAAAAGCCATCTGAAGGCAAGGTTGTCGCTGTCGGCAACGGCCTGAAAGACGACAGTGGCAAAGCCACTCCGCTCGACGTCAAAAAAGGCGACAAGATCCTGTTCGGCAAATGGTCCGGCACGGAAGTCACCGTCGACGGCGAAGAACTGATCATCATGAAGGAAAGCGATATTCTCGGCATTCTCGAGAAATAAGCCTTTCTCCCATCATCATTTCAATCAACTAAGCAGAGGAAAATATCATGGCTGCTAAAGACGTAAAATTTGGTCGCGACGCTCGCGAACGCATCCTCAAGGGTGTGAACACGCTGGCTGACGCCGTTAAAGTAACCCTCGGCCCCAAAGGCCGGAACGTTGTGCTCGACAAGAGCTTTGGCGCACCGCGCATCACCAAGGACGGTGTTTCGGTTGCCAAGGAAATCGAACTGAAAGACAAGTTCGAAAATATGGGCGCACAGATGCTTCGTGAAGTCGCATCGAAAACCAACGATGTTGCTGGCGACGGCACCACCACCGCAACCGTTCTTGCCCAGGCGATCGTCAAGGAAGGCATGAAATCCGTTTCTGCCGGTATGAACCCGATGGATCTGAAGCGCGGCATCGACCAGGCTGTTGAAGCCGTGGTTGCGGATCTCAAGAAACGCTCGAAAGACGTCAAGGGCAGCGAAGAAATTGCCCAGGTTGGCATCATCTCCGCCAACGGCGACCGTGAAGTTGGCGAGAAAATCGCCGAAGCCATGGAAAAAGTCGGCAAAGAAGGTGTTATC
Organism: Sphingopyxis sp. BSNA05; assembly: GCF_013265645.1. Classification (NCBI taxonomy): domain Bacteria; kingdom Pseudomonadati; phylum Pseudomonadota; class Alphaproteobacteria; order Sphingomonadales; family Sphingopyxidaceae; genus Sphingopyxis; species Sphingopyxis sp. BSNA05. Next base: position 15,149 of record NZ_PYIA01000085.1, read on the forward strand.
ACGGTTGAAGAAGCCAAGGGTCTCGACTTTGAACTCGACGTTGTCGAAGGCATGCAGTTTGACCGCGGTTACCTGTCCCCTTATTTCATCACCAACCCGGACAAGATGATCGCGGACCTCGAAAATCCCTACATCCTGATCCACGAAAAGAAGCTGACCAACCTGCAGCCACTGCTCCCGATTCTGGAAGCTGTTGTGCAAGCCGGACGTCCGCTCCTGATCATTGCCGAAGATATCGAAGGCGAAGCGCTGGCGACCCTCGTGGTCAACAAGCTGCGTGGCGGCCTGAAGATCGCTGCGGTCAAGGCACCTGGTTTCGGTGATCGCCGTAAAGCGATGCTCGAAGATATCGCGATCCTCACCAAGGGTGAAATGATCTCCGAAGATCTCGGCATCAAGCTGGAAAGCGTTACGCTGAACATGCTCGGTGAAGCCAAGAATGTCACGATCGACAAGGATAACACCACGATCGTCGACGGCGCTGGCAAGAAAGCCGACATCAAGGCACGTGTTGAAGCGATCCGTTCGCAGATCGAAAACACCACTTCCGACTATGACAAAGAGAAGCTGCAGGAACGTCTGGCGAAACTCGCTGGCGGTGTTGCCGTGATCAAGGTCGGCGGCGCGACCGAAGTTGAAGTGAAAGAGAAGAAAGACCGTGTCGACGACGCGCTGCACGCAACCCGTGCTGCCGTTGAAGAAGGCATTGTCCCTGGCGGCGGTTCCGCTCTGCTCTATGCAACTTCGGCACTCAAGGGCCTCGAAGGCGTCAACGACGACCAGACCCGCGGTATCGACATCGTTCGCAAGGCGCTGCAGGCTCCGGTTCGCCAGATCGCTGAAAATGCGGGCTTCGACGGCGCGGTTGTTGCCGGCAAGATGCTGGACCAGAAGAGCAAGGAATTTGGCTTCAACGCATCGACCGATGTCTATGAAGACCTTGTCAAAGCTGGCGTCATCGATCCGACCAAGGTTGTCCGTGCAGCACTGCAGGACGCGTCCTCGGTTGCCGGCCTGCTGATCACCACCGAAGCGGCTGTCGCTGAAACACCATCAGAAGACAAAGCCGGTGGCGGCATGCCCGACATGGGCGGCATGGGCGGCGGCATGGGCGGAATGGGCTTCTAAACCCGACTGTTCAGTCTACGCTGAAATCAACAAGAGGGGCTGGAAGGAAACTTCCGGCCCCTTTTTCGTTGTCGCCGCGACAGGGGGCATTGTCGATTGTTTGGAAATGGGAAATAGTGATTTCCAGAACTAGCCAATTATTCCGCCACCAGAACATTGTAGGGATGGCGCACAGCAAGCCAGGCGGCACCAGCAAAAGGATATCGATCATGAAAGCCATTGGACTAACCCGTTACCTGCCCATCGAAAATCCGGAATCCCTGGTCGATGTGGAATTGGAAAAGCCCGTTGCCGAAGGCCGGGACATATTGGTCAAAATTCACGCCATTGCCGTAAACCCTGTCGATGTGAAGGTGCGCGCGCCCAAGGATGATGTGGAGGACAGGCCCCGTATCCTTGGATGGGATGCCGCAGGCGTCGTGGAGGCTGTTGGCCGGGATGTGACATTGTTCAGCCCCGGCGACGAAGTCTATTATGCCGGGGATATCACCCGGCCTGGCGCCTATGCCGAATATCAGCTGGTCGACGAGCGGATCGTCGGCCGCAAGCCGACGTCGCTCGGCTTTGCCGAAGCCGCCGCCTTGCCGCTGACCACTATTACTGCCTATGAAGCCTTTTTCGACCGGCTCGACCTCGACCGGGACGGCGGCAACCGGGGCGAAACGCTCCTGATCATAGGCGGCGCGGGCGGCGTCGGATCGATCGCCATCCAGCTGGCCAAGGCGGCTGGCCTCACGGTGATCGCGACCGCTTCCCGCGAAGAGACATCGCAATGGGTGCGCGATCTGGGCGCCGATCATGTCATCAATCACCGCGAAGCGCTGCGCCCGCAGGTCGAGAAGCTGGGGCTGGAATTTGTCGATCATATCGCGATCTTCAATCACACCGACGGCCATTGGGATGCGGTGACCGACCTGATCCGGCCACAGGGAAGGATCGTGTCCATTGTTGAGAATGTAAAGCCGTTGAGCCAGGCCGTGCTGAAGACCAAGGCCGCCGGTCTGGTCTGGGAATTCATGTTCACCCGTTCGATGTTCCAGACGCCCGATATGATCGAACAGCACAGGCTGCTCAATCATGTCGCCGACGAAATCGACGCGGGCCGAATTCGCTCGACGGTCAACGAGATATTTACGCCGATCAACGCAGAGAATCTGCGCAAGGCGCATGCCCTGCTGGAAACCGGTCGGGCGACCGGCAAGCTGGTGCTCGAGAATTTCGCTTCCTGACCGGGAGCGGTTTCGGGGCGATCCCGGATCACCGAGAGTCAGGCGATCGCGCAGAACAACGACGAGGGCCGGGAAGAAATTTCCGGCCCGCCTTTTGTGGCTTTATACCAGTGGCCCGGACGCAATCTGGTTACAATCGCTATCATCTCGTTCTTCGTCTTGATATAGGCAATCCCCGAGGAGACAGACCCCGGCCGCGCCGGAGCAGGGGGAGGGACGGGATATATGGTCGCCAGCACATTTGATCTGTTCAAGATTGGCGTCGGCCCGTCGAGTTCACACACGATGGGGCCGATGCTGGCGGCTGCCATGTTTGTCGAACGTCTGGGCGAGTCCGGCAGGCTGGGAGAGGTGACAAGGCTGGAGACCTTGCTCTTCGGTTCGCTGGCGCTGACCGGCAAGGGGCACGCGACCGACCGGGCAATCCTGCTCGGGCTTTCCGGCCAGCGACCGGACAATATCGAGCCCGATGCGGCGGACAGTCTGGTGGAGCAGATTCGCTCCTGCGAAAAGATCAGCCTGAACGGTTCGCGGGAGATTGCCTTTGACGAGGCGGCGGACCTCATCTTCGACCAGAAAAAGCGGCTCGATTTTCACAGCAATGCGATGCGCTTCAATGCCTATTCAGGCGAGCACGTTATCGATACGCGAGTCTATTATTCGGTCGGCGGCGGCGCGATCCTGGACGAGGACCAGATCGGCAGCAACAATCCGGAAAGCGGTCTCTGGGATGTGCCGCATCGCTTCTGCTCGGGCGCCGATTTGCTCCGGATCGCAGAGGAAAAGGGCCTCTCTATCGCCGATATCATGCGCGATAACGAGCGCACGGAAAAATCCGACGACCAGATAAGCGCCGACATTCGCGCCATCGCCGATGCCATGTCGGCCTGCATCGACCGGGGCATATTGCAGGGCGGGATTTTGCCGGGCGGGCTGCGTGTCAAGCGCCGGGCGCCGCTGATCCACGCGCGGTTGATGGAGCGGCAGGAGCGCGCCCTGTCCGATCCGCTGACCATTCTCGACTGGGTGAATCTGTGGGCGCTGGCGGTGAACGAGGAAAATGCCGCCGGCGGCAAGGTGGTGACCGCGCCGACCAATGGCGCAGCCGGGATCATTCCCTCGGTGCTCCGGTTCTACGAAAGATTTGCGCCCAAGGCGGATGCGGCGGGCGTGGAGACCTTTCTGCTGACGGCAGCGGCCATCGGGTCCCTGTTCAAGGAAAATGCCTCGATATCGGGTGCGGAAGTCGGCTGTCAGGGGGAAGTCGGCGTTGCGTGTTCGATGGCCGCAGCCGGCCTGACCGCTGCCTGGGGCGGGACCCCGCTGCAGGTCGAGAATGCCGCCGAAATCGGGATGGAGCATAATCTCGGCCTGACCTGCGATCCGGTCGGCGGACTGGTGCAGGTGCCGTGCATCGAACGCAACGCCGTCGGTGCGGTCAAGGCGATCGAGGCGGCCCGCCTGTCGATTCTCGGCGACGGCACGCACCGGGTCAGTCTCGACGAGGTGATCGAGACGATGCGCAAGACCGGCCTCGACATGTCCGAGCGCTACAAGGAAACCTCGCAAGGTGGACTTGCCGTCAATTTGGTGGAATGCTGACCGAATCGGGAGGGAAATCAAATGAAGAAGCTGGGCCTGGGTCTGTTGCTGCTGATACTGTTCGGGATCGGCGCTGCGCTGCTGTTTCAGGAGCAAATCGGAGAGCGGCTCTTTGCCGGTGCGGTCGAAACCGCGGTGACGCGCGATGTCATTGGCGACCTGCCGGACGGCATGCATGTCGCGCTCTGCGGGTCCGGATCGCCGTTGCCCGATCCGACCCGGGCCGGACCCTGTTCGGCGGTGATCATCGACGGCAAGCTGTTCATCGTCGATATCGGCGGCGGCGCGGTGCGCAATCTGGGTCTGATGGGTCTCAATCCCGGCGCGACCGAAGCCCTGCTGCTCACCCATTTCCACAGCGATCATATCGACGGCATGGGCGAATTGATGCTGCAGCGCTGGGCTGGCGGCGGTCGTGACGCGCCGTTGCCGGTGATCGCGCCAGAGGGCGTGGAAGTGATCGTCGACGGGCTGAACGCCGCTTATGCCGCCGATGTGCAATATCGTATCGCCCATCATGGCGAAGCGACGATGCCGGCTTCCGGTGCGGGCGGCGCGGCGCAGCCCTTCACCTTCCCCGAAGGACAGGACCAGATGGTCGTCTACGAAAAGGATGGCATCCGGATCACCGCCTTTTCCGTGGCGCATAAACCGATTGCGCCCGCAGTCGGCTATCGTTTCGACTACAAAGGCCGCTCGGTCGTTTTCAGCGGTGATACGGTGAAGCTGCCAGCGGTTGCCAAGGCCTGCAGCGGTTGCGATCTGCTGGTCCACGAAGTGCTGAACGCCAAGATGGTCGGCACGCTGGAAACAGCATTCGAAAAAGCCGGACGCAAACGGCTGGTGAAAATCATGGCGGATATTCCCGACTATCACACCACGCCGGTCGAGGCGGCGGAGACGGCCAAGGCCGGCAAGGCGAAAATGCTGGTCTTCTCGCATATCGTTCCGGCGCTGCCGCTGGGCTATCTCGACGCCTATTTCATGAAAGGTGCCGATGCTGCCTATGACGGCCCGATTGTGCTCGGCAAGGACGGGATGCTGTTCAGTCTTCCCGCCAATAAGGATAGTATCGAACAGGGCGATTTGCTTTAATTTGGCGGCAATTCCTGTGCTCCTGCGCAGGCAGGAGCCCATCTCCTGACATGACGTCTAAATGCACAAGCGGGAGATGGGCCCCCGCCTTCGCGAGGGCACGACTATGACCATCAACCGATATTGGCGGCTGAATTCTCGCCCCGAAGCACAGGATGTTTCAGGCTCGCTGTCGCTGGAAAGCGAGCCAATGCCGGAACTTGCCGATGGCGAGGTGCTGGTCAAAGCGGCCTATCTGTCGATGGACGCGGGCACGCGGATGTGGATGACCGAGCGCGAGGACAGTTATCAGCCACCGCTCGAACTGGGCACCAAGATGGTCGGGCTGGTGCTCGGCCATGTCACGGCTTCCCGTCATGACGGTTTTGCCGAGGGAGATCTGGTGCGTGGGTTCGGGCAATGGGCCGAATATAGCATATTACAGCCGGAACTGGCCGGGCTGGTCAGGGTCGATGATACGATCGGGGATATCAAGCAGCATTTCGGCGTGCTCGGCTTCAACGGCTGGACCGCGCTCTGGGGGATCAAGGAAACGGCAGGCGTGAAGGCCGGCGAAAATGTACTGGTCTCTGCGGCTGCCGGATCGACCGGCGTGCTGGCCTGCCAGGTCGCAAAGATATTGGGCGCCAATGTCTATGGCCTGGCGGGCGGCCCCGAAAAATGCCGCTGGCTGGAAGACGAGCTCGGCATCACCAAGGCGATCGATTACAAAATGACGATATCGCCGCCGAACTGGCAAAAGTTGAAGGCGGTATCAACGCCTATTTCGACAATGTCGGCGGGCCGATACTCGATGCCGTTCTGCCCAATATGGCGCTCTACGGCCGGATCGCGCTTTGCGGTCTGCTCGCCCAATATGAGGGCGACGGACGCGGGCGCGGGCCGGAGCAGTTCGACCAGATATTGATGAAGCGGCTGCGCATCGAAGGCTTTTTCTCACCCGATTTTGCCGATCAGGGCGAGCGGCTGACAGTGGAGCTGAAAGGCTGGCTCGACGAAGGTCTGATCGACACGCCGTTCGATGTCACCTACGGCATCGAGAATGTCCTGAACGCTTATGGGAAGCTGTTCAGCGGCGGCAATATCGGCAAGGTATTGGTGAAGGTCTAGGCTCCGGCCTGGCGGAAGCGCAGGCCCCAGAGCGACAGGCCCATGATGGTCAGCGCATAGCAGATCGCCATGACCGAAATCCCGGGCCATCCGGCATATTCATATGTCGCCGCGCCTAGCCAGCTCGATATGCCGCCGCCGATGAACATGATGACGATATAGATGGTCATCAGCCTTGTGCGGATCTCCGGCGCGCGTTTGAACAGGATTGTCCGGCTGCAGATATCCACCGAAGCTCCGCCAATCGTATTGAAGATGACCGCAATGACCAGAAGGACCAGATTCTGGCCGGCAAAGGGGAGGATGCAGACACCGGCCAGCTGTGCCAGCGAGAAATAGATGCGCGCGCGCTCGGCGCCGATACGGTCTGCGAACCGGCCGGCAAAGGGCGAGCCGAAGACGTTGATAATGGCGATGATCGCCAGATAGCCTACCGTATCGACGCCATAGCCGTTGCGCGGCAAGTGCAGGCCGATCGCCAGCCAGATAGCGAGAAACAGGCCGAAGGACAGCGCCTGTATCAGCCCGCCCAGCGGTACCTCCGGCAGGGATTTCATGATCGGCCAGAGCGAGCGGAGCAGCTCGCCATAGCGCGGCGGCACCACGTCCGAAGGCTTCTCGTCCCGTCTGCGCTCCATGATCAGCGGCAGCAGGATTACCAGCATAGCCATGCACGCCACCCCGACCCAATAGGCCGAGCGCCAGCCGAAATAATGGCCGAGCAGACCGCCGCCGACCCGGCTGCCCAATATGCCGAGCGTCACGCCCGCGGTCATGATTCCGGTGACATGGCCAATGCGTTCCGGGGCCACGCGTTTCGTCACATAGGCCGGCAGCAGATAGGGGGCGATGGTGACAAAGCCGAGCAGCGAGGAAGCGGCGACAAATATCACGAAGCTGCCGGACAGGGCCATGGCGAGCATCGCCAGAAACTGTCCGCCGACAAAGATCGTCACCAGCGTGCGGTTGTTGATCCGGTCTCCAAGCGGCAACAGCAGCAATATGCCCAGCGCCAGGGCGATCTGGTTGAACGCCGGAGCCAGTCCGACGGTCGCGCCGCTGACACCGAATTCCTCGGCGACCGGCGTGATCAGGGGATGGAGATAATAGCCGTTGGCGATCACTGCCGCCGACGACAGCGCGAAGAGGAAGAGCCGCAGCTCGCTGATGCGGGCGGGTGCTTGGCTTTCGATCGGGGCGGGACTGTTCATTCCCCACTGCGCTTACGCGATAAGCAGCGCAGCGGAAAAGGAAATTCCGGACCTATGGCCTATCAATAATGTCGGCCAGATCCCCGGCCGCCTTTTCGTAGACGCGGTCCAGCAGGGCGGCGAGCAGATCTGGATCGGCGACGTCGGGGTGGCCGCTGTCGAACGGCGGGTGCGGATCATATTCGAGGCTGAGCTGGATTGATTCGGCCCATTGCTGTCCGGCGATTTCCGCCACCACGGTCAGGGCGAAGTCGATGCCCGAGGTTACCCCGCCGGCGGTGATGATATTGCCATCCTTGACCACCCGCGCTTTTTCATGCGTTGCGCCGAATTTTTCGAGCAATCCGGTATAGGCCCAATGGCTGGTCGCCCGCCTGCCCTCCAGCAGCCCTGCCGCTCCGAGCGCCAGCGAACCGGTGCATACCGAGGTGACATATCGGGCAGCCGCGGCCTGATCGCGCATGAATTGCAGCGTGGCTTCATCCTGAATGACATCGCGGGTGCCGAAACCACCGGGCACGCACAGCAGGTCGGCTTGCGGGCAATCGGTGAAACCGGTCGAGGGGAGAATGGCGAAACCGCTGTCTGTCTGTATCGGCTTGATTTCTTTCGCCGCTGTGTGAACGACGGCGCCGGGAATCCGGCAAAGCACCTGCGCTGGGCCTGTGAAATCCAGCTGGGTGATGCCGTCAAACAGCAGGAAGACGATGTGGAAGGGTTTCGGGCTGTCGGTCATGGGGCTGCTCCATAGTTTGAGAGGCGCCCAGGCGATCGGCTTTTGAAAATTCGTCCGCTCCCCGATGGTAAGCCATCCTGATCTCGCCAGTCACGAACCCGCGCAGAATAGCAGAAAATCGACGAAGCACCAAATCCGAAACGGCCAGAATATGTTCATGCTTTCCCTGCTATAAATGCGGAATGAACTATCTGGCGGAAACCGGCTGGCAGCAGCGTGCGAAATCCATCGCGGGTGTGGTGACCATCCATGCCATGATCGGTTATGCGTTGTTCAGCGGCATGGGAATGGAAGTCGCCAAGACCGTGACGGCGGGATTCACGGTCATCAATGTCACTCCGCCGCTGCCGCCTGAACCGGCCCCCGCCGAACAGCCGGCGAAATCGATCAAAGAAGCCGCCTCCCCAGAGAATCTGAATGCTGCGCCAACCCAGATTGTGGCGCCGGTACCGGAAATCAAACTGAAAATCGAATCGCCCGTGATCGCCGCGCCGGTTGCCGGACCGGGAGAGGAAGCCAGGCTGGTGCTTCCGATCAGGCCGGGCCGGGTTCCGGCAGCGGGGGTCAGGGTGATGGCTACGGCGGTGGTGGTATTGTCTCTGGTCCGCGCTATGTTTCCGGGGCAATCAGCCGCAAGGATATCCCGCGATCGGTTTGGCAATCCGGGAATCGGGGCAATGTGGTGGCCCATTTCACCGTCGGCGCCGATGGCCGGGCAAGCGACTGCCGGATTCACCAATCCAGTAGTCACGCCACTCTCGATGCCACCACTTGCAAGCTGATCGAGCAGCGTTTCCGCTTCGAACCGGCGCGGGACGCAAGCGGCCGGGCGGTGGCGCGACCCTATGGCTGGCTGCAGGAATGGTGGCAGGATGGCCGCGGGCCGCAGCGGGCCAACTGAGCCGCCTTACATGCCCATATATTCGCGTTTGCCGATCGCTACACCCTGCATCCGCAACAGATTATAGGCGGTGGTGACGTGGAAATAGAGATTGGGCAGGAAGAAGCTGAGCACATAGGTCTCGCCGTCGAGATCAATGGTCTGTTCCGGGCCGACCGGCATGGTGATTTTCATGCCGGCATTGCCGTCAATCGTCGCATCATCGGTAGCGGCGACTGTCGCCGCACATTCGGCAATCCGTCCGATCAGGGCGTCGAATGTTTCCCCTTCCATCGGCAGGTTCGGCAGATCATCGGGCGCGGTTCCGCTCATCCGCGCCGCCCCGCGCACGGCAAATTCGGTGATCATCTGCACCTGCCATTTCAGATCGTTCATATCGGGAAACAGGCGCGCGCCGAGATAGGCCTCTTCGGCCGTCCCGGCTGCCTCTGCGGTTGCCCTGGCCTTTTCCAGAACCGTGGTCAGTCCGCGAAACGCCTGCGCGGTGGAGTTTTTGAAAATCCTGGAGAGGGCAGTGGTCATGATATGTCTTTCTGCAAACGGGTGGAACGGGAAGGGCTAGAACAGGCCGGCGAGCAGATAGCCCCCCAGCGCGATGAAGCTGCCGAAGGTGCTGAGCGCGCCAATGGCCCGGAAGGCCTGGAAAATCTTGCCGGTTTCCGCGCCATGCGAACCGGAGACTGTCGACAGGGCAATGGCGTGCAAAATGCGGCCGATGATGAAGACGATGGCGATGATCCGGACGATATCATTGGGCACCACCGTCATTTCCGCCAGCGCCAGCACGACGATGAACAGGGCGGCATTTTCGGCGAGATTGGCGTGGCGACGGACCTTGCGTTCCAGCGCCGGATCGCCGCCGGTGCCCAGGGCAATCCGGTTGCGGATGCGGTGCATGCCGACCGCAATCATCAATATCGCCTGCAATATAACGAGAATAGCGCCGGTAAAGGCCGCGATAATCGGTATGGTCATGGGCACTCTCCTGATAGTCGATCTTGTCCTGGCTCAACCTGCGGCAGGGGTGGCGCGATGACAAGATTTTTATCGGCGTAAAAACAGGATGTCAAAGCGACGGATTGCACCTTGCTGGTGCAAATTTTAGCCATGCAATGCCGGGCTCTTGCCGCTACAGTCCGCGTTTATGGACTGGGAAGAGGTCAAGACGTTCCGCATGGTCATGGAAGTCGGCACGGTGCGTGCCGCCGCCAAGCAGCTTGGCGTGCACCACAGCACCGTAAGCCGCAGGATCGAACAATTGGAAAAGTCGCTCGACAGTCGTCTGTTCGAGCGCCGGCCGGAAGGCTATTTCCCGACCGCGTCGGGAGAGGAGCTGGCGCACGTCGCCGACCGGTTCTCTGAAGAATTATTTGCAGTGGAGCGCCATATCGCCGGGCGTGACAATGAACTGACCGGCACTCTCAAGGTGACCATGGCCGAACCGTTCGCCGTGGCCTTTTTCGCGGACCGCCTGCCCGAGTTCTGCGATGCCTATCCGGGGCTCGACCTGCAAATTCTTACCAGCTTCGACTTGCTCGATGTCGCCCGGCGGGAAGCGGATATCGCGATCCGGATGGACAATAATCCACCCGATGCTCTGGTCGGCAAACGGCTGTTCTCTTATTATACGTCCATTTATGCCAATCCGGACTATCTGGCGCGTCAGGATTTTGAAAACCGGCCGGAAGATGCGCGTTGGATCGGCTGGAGCGAGCACGACGGCCGCTATCCCGACTGGACCCAGGACAGCGAATATGCGCGGGTGCCGGTCTGGGGCAGCTTTGCCAGCATGACTTTGCAGGTACAGATGGCGCGGGCCGGAATGGGTCTGGTGATGGTTCCCTGCATCGCCGCCGACGGCGTGCCCGGTCTGGTGCGGGCAACCAACCGCGATCCGCTACCCTCGCGCGATATCTGGATATTGACCCACGAGGATTTGCGCAGGACCGCCCGGGTTCGCGCCTTCATGGATTTTGCCGAAACGGTGCTGCGCGACAACCGGGCGGCCTTGCAGGGAATTCTGCCCGATTGAGGCCCGGAAAAGCCGGTCGCCGGACCGACCTGCCCCAGAACAACACAATATGCGCGCCAATCAAGACCAGCGCGTTAACCAATGATCTGCATAGGCGTTCAATATATCTCCGCTATTGGACAGTTTCATGAACACAACAATGTCCAGCTTGTCGCCTGTTCGACAGACCGCCATCATTTCGGCCATCGCGGCATTGTTATCGGTTACGTTCACCGGAATTGTCTATTTCCTGTTCTTCGGCGTGGACGACCGTTTCTGGCCGGCGCTCAACATGTCCTTTCTGATTCCCTGGGCGATTACCTTCCCGCTGGGCCTCTACATGTCGAAACAGCGGTTCAAGCTCGTCCGGCTGACCAACCGGCTCAAGGAAACGCAATCCGACTTGCGCCAGGCGAACAAGGCGCTCGAACAGCGGGCCAATTTCGACGGCATGACCGGGTTGCTCAGCCGCGACAGCTTTTTCGCCCAGCTCGATATATTGCGCGTGAATGACCAGTCCAATGTGCTGATGATCGTCGACGTTGATCACTTCAAGAAAATCAACGATAATTTCGGACATCCGATAGGCGATAAGGCGCTGATCCTGCTGGGTGACGTCTTCCGGAAAATCTTGCGCAAGGATGACGTGGTCGGCCGGATCGGCGGCGAGGAATTCGGTATATTCCTGCCCGACACCAGCGCGCCTGAAGGACAGATCATCGGCGAGATCATCCGGCACGAGATCGAGAACACGATCTTCGAGCCGCACCGCAATATGCGGCATGTGATCACGGTGAGCATCGGCGTTGCCGATATCGCCCCGCATCAGGACCGGGCCGCGCTCATGGGCAATGCGGACACCGCCTTGTTCACCGCCAAACGGCGCGGGCGCAACCAGGTTGCGCTGTTCGAACCGGGCATGAGTGCCAAGCCGCGCCCCGTCCACGATCGGGTCCAGGATTTCAAACCATTTGTCGTCCATTCAAATTTCCGCTGAAGCAGAATTTGAAATGACGAAGGCTGCTGGCGCTGCTAGTGCTGGCAGCCATGACGGACCCTACAGACAGCAAACCCAACCATCTCTATCTTGTTGACGGCTCGGCCTATATTTTCCGTGCCTATCACCGCCTGCCGCCGCTGACCAATGTCCGCGGCGAACCGGTCGGCGCGGTCTATGGCTATACGACGATGTTGTGGAAGCTCGCCGACGAGCTCAACAAGGCCGACGGTCCGACCCATATGGCGGTGGTGCTGGACAAGGCGGGAACCAGTTTCCGCAATGACCTCTACGACCAGTATAAGGCCAACCGGCCGGAGGCACCGGAGGATCTGAAGCCGCAATTTCCGATGATCCGCGACGCCACGCGGGCCTTTTCTCTGCCCCTGATCGAGGAAGAGAATGTCGAGGCCGACGACATGATCGCCTCTTATACCAAGGCGGCGCTGGCCGAGGGCTGGAAGGTCACGATTGTCTCGTCCGACAAGGATCTGATGCAGCTGATCGAGCCGCATGACGACAGCCGCGTCGACATGCTCGATACGATGAAGAACGCCCGGATGAACCGCGCCACGGTCGAGGAGAAATTCGGCGTCGGGCCGGAGAAGCTGGGCGATGTGCTTGGCTTGATGGGCGACAGTTCGGACAATATCCCCGGCGTGCCGGGCATCGGGCCGAAGACGGCGTCCAAATTGATCAACGAATATGGTGATATCGAAAGCGTTCTCGCCGCCGCGCCGGATATGAAGAAATCCAAGATGCGCGACAATCTGGTCGAATTTGCCGATCAGGCGCGGCTGTCGCGCGAGCTGGTGACCCTGCGCGAGGATTGCCCGCTGCCCGATACGCTGGAGAGTTTCCTCATTCAGGATATTCCCGATGGGCCGCTGCGCGAATTTCTGGCGGATCACGGGTTCAACAGCCTGCTCCGCAAACTGGGTGGCGACGGCCATGCCGAACCGCAAAATCCCGATGTGGCGGAGGAAGCCGGTACTCCGGTTGCCGCAAAATTGCCGGACGCACCGGCGATAGACCGCAGCACTTATGAATGTGTGCAGGAGATCGATACGCTGGACCAGTGGATCGCGCGGGCAACGGCGCAAGGCGTCTGCGCGGTGGATCTGGAAACCGACAGTCTCGAAAGCGTCACCGCGCGCATCGTTGGCGTCTGTCTGGCCACCGGTCCCAACGAGGCCTGCTATGTCCCGCTCGGTCATGGCAGCGGCGACATGTTCGGCGAGACGCCGCAGCAGATCGGGCTGGAGGAGGCGCTGGCGAAGCTGAAGCCGCTGCTCGAGGATGATGCGGTGCTGAAAGTCGGTCAGAATCTGAAATATGACATGGGCGTACTGGCCCAGCATGATATCCGGATCGCGCCGTTTGACGACACTTTGGTGATGAGCTTCAATCTCGATGCCGGCCTGCACGGCCACGGCATGGACGAGCTCAGCAAGCTGCATCTCGGGCACGAATGTATCAGCTTCAAGTCGCTCACCGGCACCGGCAAGAAGGCGATCGGCTTTGCCGAAGTGCCGCTCGACAAGGCCACCGAATATGGTGCGGAAGACGCTGATGTGACGCTGCGCCTGTGGGAAATATTGCGGCTGCGGATGGTCCCGGAACGGGCGACGCGCATCTACCAGATGGTCGACCGTCCGCTGGTGCCGGTGATTGCCGGGATGGAAGCCAGCGGCGTGCTGGTCGACCGTGAAGAACTGGCGCGGCTGTCCAAGACCTTTGCCGAGGAAATGGAAAAGCTGGAAGCGGATATCCACGAACTGGCGGGCGAATCCTTTTCCATTGGCAGTCCCAAGCAGCTTGGTGAAATCCTGTTCGGCAAGCTTGGTCTGAAGGGCGGCAAAAAGGGTAAGTCTGGTCAATATTCGACCGATGTCACGGTGCTCGAACGGCTGGCCGGCGATGGTGAACCGATCGCGCAAAAGGTGGTCGACTGGCGACAGCTGGCGAAGCTGAAATCCACCTATACCGATGCGCTGCAGGAGCAGATCAATCCGCAAACCGGGCGCGTCCACACCTCCTACAGCCTGAGCGGCGCGCAGACCGGTCGGCTGTCCTCGACCGAACCCAATTTGCAGAATATCCCGATCCGCACCGAGATCGGGCGGCAGATACGGCAGGCCTTTGTCGCTGCACCGGGCAATGTCATTCTCGCCGCCGACTATAGCCAGATCGAACTCCGGCTGGCGGCGCATATCGCCGATGTCGAGACGCTGAAAGAGGCCTTTGCCAATGGCGAGGATATCCATAACCGGACCGCGCGCGAGCTGTTCGGGGCCGAAGACCGCGACGCCCGCGCCCGTGCCAAGACGATCAACTTTGCCATTCTCTACGGCATCTCGCGCTGGGGCCTGGCCAAGCGGCTGGAGGTCGATCCGGATGAAGCGCAAGCGATGATCGATACCTATTTCGAGCGTTTCCCGGGTATCAATCAATATATTTCGAAGACGCTGCAATCGGTCCGTGAAACCGGCTATACCGAGACCCTGTTCGGTCGCAAGACCTGGTTCGAGCGGATCAAGTCCCCTAACCAGGCCGAACGGCAGGGCAGCGAACGCGCCGCGATCAACGCGCCGATCCAGGGCACCAGCGCCGACATCATCAAGCGGGCGATGGCGCGGATGCTGCCTGCGCTCGCCGATGCGGGACTGGATAAGGTCCGGATGCTGATGCAGGTCCACGATGAACTGGTCTTCGAATTGCCCGAGGGTGATGTCGAAGCCGCCAGCACGGTGATCCGCACGGTCATGTCCGGCGCGGCGGAACCGGCGGTAAAACTATCGGTGCCGCTGGATGTGGATATCGGGACCGGCAAGAGCTGGGACGAGGCGCACTAGGCGCCGGGTCAGGTCTTTATCCAGAAGCGGATGAAATAGCCGACCGTGCCGACGACCGCGACGCCCATCGCCCAATAAGCGAGCATCCAGAGCAGGCGCTTGGGCAAGGGCGCGCCGTCGGCGCTTTTGCCGTCGGTCGAGAGCGGATCAAAAGCCATTAGTGGTAACCGTCCGATCCGACCTTGCCACGGAACACCCAATAGGCCCAGGCGGTGTAGGCGAGGATGACCGGGACCATGATGGCCGCGCCGACCAGCATGAACAGCTGGCTTTCATAGGGAGCGGCGGCTTCCCAGATCGTGACCCGGCCGGGGATGACATCCGGCCACATCGAGACCGCAAGGCCAACGAGACACAGGCCGAACAGTCCGAGCGCGTAGAAAAAGGGTGCGGCTTCCTGCCGTTTGGAGAGGCTGCGGAAAACAGCACCGAGACGACCAGCGTCGCCAGCGGGATCTGCGCGGTGGCCAGTACGCCGGGATAGGCGAGCCAGCGGCTGTAATATTCTTCCTCGAGAAAGGGCGTGGCGGCGCTGACCGCGATGATCGCCAGTAACAATAAGATACCGAGCCGGCCGGCATAGCTGTAGCACTGGCGCTGCAGCGGGCCTTCGGTCTTCCAGATCAGCCAGCAGCAGCCGAGCAGCGCATAGCCGGCCAGCAGGGCAAAGCCGGTCAATATGCTGAACGGGGTCAGCCATTCCCACCAGCCGCCGGCATAGGCACGGCCTTCGACCGTGATGCCCTGCAAGAGGGCGCCGAGGGTGACGCCCTGCGCAAAGGTCGCGATCACCGATCCGGCGGTAAAGGCGAAGTCCCAGCGGGCCCGGTGCGAGGGATCGCGCCAGCGGAACTCGAAGGCCACGCCGCGCAGCACCAGACCCAGCAGCATGGCGATCAAAGGCGCGTAGAGCGCCGGGAGAATGATCGCATAGGCGAGCGGGAAAGCGGCCAGCAAACCACCGCCGCCCAATACCAGCCAGGTCTCATTGCCATCCCAAACCGGCGCGATGCTGTTCATCGCCGTGTCGCGGTCCTGGCCGACCTTGAAATTGGGAAAGAGGATGCCGATGCCGAGATCGAACCCGTCCATGATCACATAGACGACCACGGCAAAGGCGATGATGCCAGCCCAGATGATGGTCAGGTCGATGCCGTTCATGACGCTGCTCCTTCTTCATGATCCCCTTCGAGCACCGCCGCCGCCGGGGTGATCCCGGCCGAGCGGATCGGCGCGTCGTCCGGTGTCGGTTCGTGTGCCTCGGGCGTTTTGCCGCAAGCTTGAAAATATAGACGATGCCGGCGCCGAAGACGATGAAATAGACCACGACAAAGGCGAGCAGCGACATTGCGACGGCCGGTGCGTCCAGCGGCGCGGCGCTCTCGCTGGTGCGCAGCAGGCCATAGATGGTGAAGGGCTGGCGACCGACTTCTGTGGTCACCCAGCCGGCGAGCACGGCGATGAAACCCGACGGCCCCATCACCAGCGCGGCGCGGTGCAGCCAGGTCCAGTCGTACAGCTTCTTGCGCGTCCGGGCGAGCAGGCTCCACAGACCGATGCCGAGCATCGCAAAGCCGAGACCGACCATGATCCGGAACGCCCAGAAGACGATACCGACGGGTGGCTGGTCGGCTTCGGGAATCGTATCCAGCCCGGCCAGCGGCGCATTGAGGTCATGCTTGAGGATCAGCGACGAGGCCTTGGGGATTTCAATCGCATAATCGACCCGTTTCTCCTCGCTGTTGGGAATGCCGAACAGGATCAGCGGCGCGCCATCGGGGTGGCTTTCATAATGGCCTTCCATCGCCATCACCTTGGCCGGCTGATGCTCGAGCGTGTTGAGCCCGTGCAGGTCGCCCATGAATATCTGAGTCGGAGCGACCAGCGCCGCCATCCACATCGCCATCGAGAACATCTTGCGCGCGCCGGGGTTGGTCTTGTCTTTCAATAGATGCCAGGCCCCGACCGCACCAACCGCAAAAGCGGTGGTCAGATAGGCGGCCAGAACCGTGTGCACCAGACGATAGGGGAAGCTAGGGTTCCAGACAATGTCCCACCAGCCTGCTGCGGGCACGAACTGGCCGACATCATTGATCGCATAGCCGACCGGCGTCTGCATCCAGCTGTTCACCGAGAGGATCCAGAAAGCGGAGATGAAGGTGCCGATGGCAACGGCCAGCGTCGCGACAAAATGCAGCTTGCGCCCGACCTTGTTGATGCCGAACAGCATGACGCCGAGAAAACCGGCCTCGAGGAAGAAGGCGGTCAGCACTTCATAGGCCATGAGGGGGCCGATGATCGGTCCCGCCTTGTCGGAGAAGACCGACCAGTTGGTGCCGAACTGGTATGACATGACGATCCCCGAGACGACGCCCATCGCAAAAACCACGGCGAAGATTTTCAACCAGTAGCGGTAGAGATTGGCGTAGACGCCCTTGTCGGTTTTCAGCCACAATCCTTCCAGAACCGCGAGATAGCTGGCGATGCCGATGGTGAAAGCGGGAAACAGAAAGTGGAAACTGACGGTGAAGGCGAATTGCACACGCGCCAGAAGAATTGCGAGTTCATTGTCGATCATATCAGGCCTCTTGCCTTCCAAATATCAATATCAGTGTCGGCGTTATCTTCGTTTTCCGCAATTGCAATAATCGCAGTATAAGCTTCGTTTTGCGAAAGAAAAACCTGCCCGGAGAGCTGCTCCAGAAAATGCGAGCGCTTCAGCGCGTCCATCACCGGTCCCTTGACCTCCGAGAGGTGCAGGGAGATGCCGGCATCCGCCAGACGGTGGTTGATCGCCTCGATGCTTTCCAGCGCGGAGGCATCGATCGCGTTGACCGCCGAGCACATCAGGATGACGTGGCGGACGCTTTTCTGCTCGGCGACCTGTTCGAGGATGAATTCCTCGAGCCAGCGCGCGTTGAGATAGGTCAGGCTTTCGTCGATCCGGATGGTCAGGATGCGGGGATCGGTGAAGACCTTGTGCCGGTTGACGTTGCGGAAATGCTCGGTTTTGGGAACCCGGCCGACGATGGCGGCATGGGGCCGCGAGCTGCGCCACAGGAACAGCGCGAGGCTGAGGCCGACGCCCGCGATCACGCCCGGTTCGACGCCGGCGAGCAGAGTGACAATGATGGTCGCGGCCATGGCGGCAAAGTCCATTTTCGAATAGCGCCAGATCGTTCGCGGCGTCTTGAAGTCGACCAAGCTCAGCACCGCAACGATGATGGTTGCGGCCAGCGTGGCGATGGGTAACGAGGCGAGCAGCGGCGTGAGGAACAGCGCCGCCAGAGCGATGCCGACGGCTGTGAAAGCCCCGGCTGCGGGCGTCTCCGCACCGGCATCGAAATTCACCACCGAACGGGCGAAACCGCCGGTGACCGGATAGCCGCCGGAGAAGGCTGCCGAGATATTGGCGGCGCCCAGACCGATCAATTCCTGATCCGGATCAATCCGCTGACGGCGCTTGGCGGCCAATGTCTGACCGACAGAGACGGATTCGACAAATCCGATTATGCTCAACAGCAGCGCCGGTATCGCCAGCGTTTTCCACAGTTCCAGATCGACCAGCGGAACCGAGAAAGGCGGCAGGCTCTGCGGAATATCGCCGACCACGCTGACCCCCTTGGCCTCCAGATCGAACATTATCGTGGCGATGGTCGAAACGGCAACGGCGGCAATCGGCCCGGCCTTGGCCAGCAGCTCCGCCGGGCGCGCGGGAATGCCGATCCGCATCAGCAACGGCTTCAGACCCTTGCGGACCCAGAAGAGAAAGGCGGTCGCCGAGACGCCGATGATCAGCGTCGGGATATTGGTGGTGCCGATGGTTGCGGCAATGCTGGACAGCAGTTCGGGCATGGCCGCGCCGCTCGCCTTGATCCCGAAAATCGACTTCAGCTGGCTGGTTGCGATGATGATGCCGCTGGCGGTGATGAAGCCCGACACCACCGGATGGGAGAGCAGATTGGCCAGAAAGCCGAGTTTGAATATGCCGAGAAGCAGCAGGAACAGACCGGAGAGCAAAGCCAGAACCAGGGCGGCAGCAATGAAGTCGGCACTACCGGGAGCGGCAATGGCGCTGGCGGCGGTCAGGGTCATTAGCGAGACCACCGCCACCGGGCCGACCGCCAATGTCCGGCTGGTCCCGAAGATCGCATAGGCGATCAGCGGCAGGATCGAGGCATAGAGCCCGATCTCTGGCGGCAATCCGGCGAGCATGGCATAAGCCAGGCTCTGCGGGATCAGCATGATCGTGACGATGATCGCGGCGACGCCGTCATTGGTCAGCGTGGTGCTGTTATAACGGCTGCCCCAGTCGAGGATAGGCAAATAGCGGGCGATTTTCATGGGCCCGGCTTATTCCGCGCCGATCCGGTGCGGTTTGACCATCCATTCGCGGCCCTTGAGCATGCCATGCCAGTAGACCGGCGGCAGGATCGTGTCCTTGAGCAGCCACGACAGCCGCGATGGCCGCGTCCCGTCGATCAGCCAGTTGGGGAAGCTGGGGAGCAATTTGCCGCCATAGCCGAATTCGGCGAGCACGACCTTGCCGCGCTCGACCGTCAGCGGGCAGCTGCCATAGCCATTATAGTCGGCAATCGGCGGCTTGCCCTCTAGTGCGGCAAGCGCGTTGACTGTAACCACCGGCGCCTGTTTGCGGACGGCGGCCATGGTTTTGGCATTGGGCGCGCTGCACGCGTCGCCGAGCGCAAATATATTGGTATATTTTACGTGCCGCAGGGTGTCCGGATCGACATCGACGAAACCGCTTTCGGCAGCCAGCGGACTGGAGCGGACAAAATCGGGCGCCACTTGTGGCGGGACGACATGGATCATGTCGAACTTTATCTCGACCCTTTTGATTTCCTCGCCACGTTTCTGTTCAAATGTGGCAATCTGGGCCGGGCCGTCGACCGCCACCAGTTTGGACTCGAGATTGAGATGGACGTCATAGCGTTCAACATATTCCATCAGCGCCGGCACATATTCCTTTACGCCAAACAATACCGCGCCTGTATTGTGGAACTGCACGTCGATATCGCCCAGAACGCCCTGTTTTTCCCATTTGCTGCAGGACAGATACATCGCCTTTTGCGGCGCGCCGGCGCATTTGATCGGCATTGGCGGCTGGGTGAACAAGGCGGTTCCGCCCTTCAAGTCTTTGACCAGCCGATAGGTATAAGGCGCGAGATCGAAGCGGTAATTGGACGTGACACCGTTTTTGCCGAGGGTCTCGGGCAATCCGTCGATGGCTTCCCAGTCGAGCTTGATGCCCGGGCAGACGATCAGCACGTCATAGCTGATATTCTGTCCGTCGGCTGTCGCAACGGAGCTATTTTCAGGATCAAAAGAGCTGACTGCAGATTTGATCCACTGCGCACGTCTGGGGATCAGGTCCTTTTCCTTGCGGTGGGTGAATTCGGCGGAAAAGGCCCCGCCGCCAACCATGGTCCAGCCGGGCTGGTAATAATGGTCGTCGGCCGGGTCGATAATCGCGAGCGAGATAGTCTTGTTCCGCTTGAGCATGCTGGCGGCGGTCGCGATACCGGCGGAGCCGCCGCCGACGATCACGACGTTGAATTTTTCGCGGCCGACGATGTGTCGGCCGTTTTGGCCTGCGCCATCTCGGTCAGTTTTGTCGACCGGGCACCGGAACGGCAATAGGCGAGAACCGGGGCCGGAAGATCCTGCAGCGCGGCTGCCATTTTCTCTCCGTCCTGATCGGTGATCGCGCCTGACACTGCCGGTACATAAGCGAACTGCAGGCCGGATTCCTTCGCAGCTTTTGCCACGACAGCAGAACGGGGATGGTCGCCTTTCTCCTCGTCGGGGCGGTTGCAGATGATCGATTTGAAGCCGGCTTTCGCCAATGCCGCGACATCGCTGAGCTCCAGTTGCGGCGATACGCTTACGGTGTCACTCAACTTCGTGATTTCTGGCTTGCTCGTCATTGGACATCCTTCACTATCGTGTCTCTGCTTAACTTGTCACCCGGTGCGCGATCATGCCGGCCAGCAAAGCGCCGACGAAGGCCAGAGCGGGCAGGGGGTTGATGGCCAGATCGGCGAGACCTGGTCCCGGACAGAGGCCGCTGATTCCCCAGCCGGTGCCGAACAGCACTGCGCCGATGGTCAGCTTGCGGTCGATCAGCGTGGTGCCGGGCAACGAAAAATGCGCGTCGGCAAAGGGCTTGTCGAGCCGCCGCTGGATGATCCAGGCAATGGCCATCGGGATCATCGCGCCGCCCATGACAAAGGCAAGGGTCGGGTCCCAGCGACCGAAGAGATCGAGAAAGCCCTGAACCCGCGCCGGATCGGCCATGCCCGAGAAGGCCAGGCCGGCACCGAATAAGGCTCCGGCGAAAAGGGCTACCAAAATCTGTTTCATAGCAAGCCTCCTGCGCGCATCAGCGCGACCGTGATAAAGCCGCTGGCCATGAAGATGGCGGTGGCGATCAAGGAGCGGGGCGACAGGCGCGACATGCCGCAGACGCCGTGGCCGCTCGTGCAGCCCGAACCAAGCCGCGTGCCATAGCCGACCAGCAGGCCGCCAATGACCAGCGGAATGACCGAGGGTGGAAAGCGGGTCTCGATCCCGCCGGTGAGCTGGGCGATTATGAAGGCTCCCAGCGGCAAGCCAATAACAAAGGCTATGGCTATGCCGCGCGGCGCTCCGCCATCGGCAATACCGGTGGCGCGCGCCGCCAGTCCGCTGACTCCGGCGATGCGACCGAGGCCGAGCAGCATCACTGCGGCTGCGACACCGATCATCAGTCCGCCGATCAGCCTTCCAGCGGCATGGCGTGGGGAAAGGCTCCGAGCATCAGACGCCGTTCAACGGAACTTTGAGGTAACGCACGCCATTGTCTTCCTCGGGCGGCAGATGGCCGGCCCGCATATTGACCTGTACCGAGGGCAGGATCAGTCGCGGCATATTCAGCGTCTTGTCACGTTCGGTCCGCATTTTGACAAATTCGTCCTCGGTCACTCCGTCATGCGCATGGATATTATTCTTCCGCTGTTCCGCAACCGTGGTTTCCCACACATATTCGTCGCGGCCTTCCGGCAGATAGTCATGGCACATGAACAGGCGGGTGGTGTCGGGCAACGACAACAGGCGCCGCATCGACCGGTAAAGCTTGCGTGCGTCACCGCCGGGGAAATCGGCCCGGGCGGTTCCGTAATCCGGCATGAACATCGTATCGCCCACGAAGACCGCATCGCCGATGACATAGGCGATATCGGCCGGCGTATGGCCGGGCACGTGCATCACCGTCACATCGAGATTGCCGATCTTGAACGTGTCGCCATCGGCGAACAGGCGGTCAAAATCCGAACCGTCGCGCTGGAATTCGGTTCCGGCGTTGAACAATTTGCCGAACACGTCCTGCACCGTCACGATATGCTCGCCAATGGCAATCTTGCCGCCGAGCTTTTCCTGCAGATAGGGCGCAGCCGACAGATGGTCGGCATGGGCATGGGTTTCGAGCAGCCACTGGACCGTCAGGCCCTGTTCCTTGACATAGGCAATCACCTCGTCGGCGGACTCGAAGGACGTCCGGCCGGAAGCCGGGTCGAAATCGAATACGCTGTCGATGATGGCGGCGCATTTCGTCTCCTTGTCGTGCACCACATAGGTCACCGTGAACGTCGGCTGATCGAAAAAAGCCTGGATAACGGGGATATGTTGCTGCGCGCGGGAGATTTGTTCCGTTGCATGAATCAGTGCCGAATCAGTCATAGATAATTCCTCAAATTCATATTTACATAAACTATGTAATACATTATATGTGTTGCGTCAATATGCCAACACTGCCAATTCCCGGGAGAGGTGAAAATTAATGTCAGACGCGTTGCAGGTAAAGTCAGGGTCATTGCGTATAGGGGACGTCGCCCCGGACTTTGAGGCGCGCACCACCCGTGGCCCGGTCAAACTTTCGGATTATCGCGGGCGGTGGCTGATCTTCTTCTCGCATCCCGCCGATTTCACCCCGGTCTGCACCACCGAATTTGTCGCTCTGGCACGTCATCAGGACCGGTTCGAAGCCATGGACTGTGCTTTGCTCGGCCTGTCGGTGGACAGCCTCTATTCCCATCTCGCCTGGGAGCGGGCGATCGAGGACAAGTTTGACGTTAAAATCCCTTTTCCGATTGTCGAGGACCCCAGCATGGCGGTCGGCCGTGCCTTTGGCATGATCGACGAAACCGCCGCCGATTCTGCGGCGATGCGGACCAGTTACTTTATCGATCCCGAAGGCGTGGTCCGCGCAACCACCTGCTATCCGCACAATGTCGGGCGTTCGGTTGACGAGATGATCCGCCTGCTCGCCGCCCTGCAACTTGCCGACAAGGCCGATGTCCTGATCCCCGAAGGTGGCAGCCCGGTGATGATGTGCTTCAGATCCCGCCGCTCTCGGAGACGGACATCAGCCGGGAGGACGACTGGTTCTGCCACAAGGTGAAGGCCCCGTGACGGCGATTTACGAAAGCCGCGACCGCGCCGATACCGCGACCGAGAAGCTGAAAATCTTCGCCCAGCCGCAGCGGCTGATGATCCTGTCCTTTCTGTTGCGCGGCGAAAACAGCGTCAGCGAGATCGATGCCGCAACCGGTATCGGCCAGCCGGCGCTCAGCCAGCAGCTCGCGGCGCTGCGACAGGCGGATGTCGTGAAGACCCGCCGCGAGGGCAAGCAGATCTGGTATGATCTTGCCGACGATGCCTCGCGCCTCTGTGTGCGGACGATGGAGGCCCTGCTGACCGACAAGCCCGATCCGCAGCAGATCATGGAGCGGCGACCAGAACCGTCGCGCCGAAGAAAAACCGGTCACCGGTACGGGGACGGCCGGCTTCGCGAAAATATTATAGAGCAGGAACACGCGCATGAGCAACGACAGCAATATTTCAGGTCAGCAACCGCAGGAATTGAAACCGGAAGACTGGGCCGGTGAAATGGGGCTCAAATGGCTGGCCAGCCTGTCGCTGTTCGAAGAGATGATCGCCCCGATAGGCGAGGCTTTGCTGGCGCGCGCCGCTTATCGGGACGGCGAATCGGTGATCGATCTGGGTTGTGGTGGCGGCGCCACGACGCTGGCCATCGGCGAGGCAGTTGCGCCCTCCGGCAAGGTCATGGGTCTCGATATTTCGCCGGACCTGATCGCCGCCGCGCGGGAACGGGCCGACAGGTCCGATGCCGGCAACGTAGAATTTACCTGCGCCGACGCCGCCACGGTGCAATTGCCGGATGCGCCTTATGACCGGCTCTTCTCCCGCTTCGGCAGCATGTTTTTTGAGGAGCCGGTCAGCGCTTTCAAAAATCTCCACGCTCTGGTCCGCCCAGGCGGGCGCATCGATCTGGCGGTCTGGGGGCCGCCACGCGACAATCTGTGGATGATGGAAATGATGGGCGTCGTCAGGAACCATGTCGACATCCCCCCGGCGGTGCCGCGCGCACCGGGCCCCTTTGCCTTCGAGGATCTGGAATATCTCGGCGAGATACTGGGCGGCAGCGGCTTCACCAATGTCGATGTCGCCGCCTATGAAGCCCTGCAACCGGTCGGCGGAATCGGCGCCACGCCGGAGAAAGCCGTCGAATTCGCCTTTGCCTCGATGGCGGTCGGCCGCGCGCTGAGCGACAAGGGCGACGCGGTCATTACCGCCGCCAGCAAGGAACTGGCCGACGTTTTGCGCGGCACCATATACCCGGCAAGGGCGTGATGATGAAAGGCAACGTCTGGCTGGTATCGGCAACCGCCTGAATTTCACCGGAGTGACTTGCTTTTACGCCCTGACAGGCTAAATTTGTCCGGACAAATTGCGAAGGGATCGGATTGATGGTGGCGGGATATATGCTTCTCCAGGCGGCAGCACTGGCGACAGCTCCGGATGCGGGGTCTGATATTGCCGACCTGCTGTCCGGCACGTTCAGCAACGAGGAACAGGTCTATTTCGAAAAAGACGCCGGCCGCGCGGCCCCGCCCTGGCTGTCGCTCCGCATCTCTCGGAACAAGGATGGCCTGACGTTGGAGCCGATTGATGCGTATGGAGAGGCAATTGGTGCAACCAAGCCTGTTGTCATCTCCGCTGGTGAAGCGCGCAGCACGGTTCGGGTCGGGTCTTGCAGCCGCTATTTCGAACGGACCGGTGAGGGCTGGCGCTATGGCGCGGTGCAGAATCGGATGGCCTGCAAGCAGGACTATCAGATCATTGCCGTCAATCCCGACGGCGTCCGGCTGCGTCTGAACGACGGTTCCGAGACAAGCCTGAAACGGGCAAGGCCGGTGCAATGCTGGGCGGCGATTCCGAAGGCAGACGGCAGCACCGACTGGGTCTTCGCTGGCGATCTGGCATTGCATGACCAGGGTGGCCGTGCGCGCGTCGGGGGTGGTGACAGCGGCGCCGAAGCGGTGACATTGCGGATGCGGGCGGTGCACTGGCCCGCGCCCAGCCGCAACCGGCCGAGCATGGTGCTCTACGTGCACAAGCAGGACCCCGACCGGGCCGAGAGCTATAGCTGGGCCGATATCGACGCAAGCCGGGTTGGCCTCAATCTGCGCTGGATGCAGGCCAGCTGCACGATTCCCGGCGCCGAGCGGCCGTCCGGACCCGGCGCCGACTAGATCCGCGAGCTACTCGACCGGCGGCTCGAACAAGCCGGCGTCGATATCGCCATTGACCCTTGTCTCGGTCCAGAATACTTCGTTCGCCTTGCGCCCGTCGTAATAAAGAGTGACGTGGCGGGCCTGCAACCAACGCGGATTCTGCAGCTCGACAAAATCGTCGTACAGTCTCTGATGCCAGCCCTTGGGCGTGCGAAAGCCCATGGAACGGATGGCATGGCTTTCCCGGTCAACGCCGAACAGGGTCTGTCCCCCGCCCGGATCGGTCAGCTGCACCATGTAAAGCGCATGGCCCGCTAAGGCGTCGTCGGGCATTCTCGTGGCGACAAAGCCCGGCTTGCCGGCGTGGCGGATGATCCCGAAACCGAAATTGCTGGCCCAGAACCGGTCTGCCTCTGCCTTGGGTGTGATCCCGCGTTCGGTCCAGGTCGTTTCACCATCGAAACCGACCTCGAAGACCAGCCGGTCGCCGGATTTTGCGATGATCCTGACCTTGCCGTCCGCGCCATGGGCGACTTCCCGATCGGGATCGAATATCCGCCACATCCGGTAATCATCGGCCACCGCGCGTGGTTCATAGCCCGTTTCGCCATAGAATATCGCGCGGCCTGACAGACTCAGCGTGCGCGCATTGGCCCATTGGTCACCCCCGGCCGCCTCCCGCGCCAGCGCCAATATCTCCGCACCGGTTGGCGCGGTTTCCGACTGTGCCTGCGCTGCCGGCATGGCCAGCGCGAACAAGGCCAGCAGCAATGGTGCATATAATCTCAAACGGTTCATCACGAGTCTCCCGAAACAAGAAAGCCGCCCAATCGGACGGCTTTCTTTTACTGATCGTTCAGGCGTCGAGGCCTCAATATCTGGCTGACAGCACCACGCCGAAACGGCGGCCGGGGCGAAGGCCCGCAGTAAAATTCCGTTTGAAGGATTCGTTGCCGTCGGCGTAGCGGAGAATCTGCGCCACCGAATCCTCGTCGGTCAGATTCTTGACATAGCCCTGGATTTTGAAATTCTCGTTTTCAAATCCGATGCGGAAATCGGCCACGGCAGATCCTCCGGTTTCGGCCAGATTGTGAACCTGAGCATAGCTGGAGGAAACCAAGGAGATATTGGCGCCGGTAAAGAAGGTCCAGTCGCTCGATCCCAGCGGCATCCGGTAATCCACATCGGCAAAGACCTGATGCACGGGCGCGCGGGGAATTCTCTTGCCCTTGATCGAACCGAACAGCGACTGGCAACCGGCGGTGTCGGGGAACTGGTCGCCGGTGGAGCAGTTGACCAGACCATCATCCAGCACATCGTTCAGCACGCCCTGGTTCTCGTCAAAGCCCGACTTGAACTTGCTGTCGGCCAGTGCATAATTGGCGGTAAAGGTCAGATTGTCGCTGGGCCGGGCGACAATCTCCAGCTCCATACCGACGACCCGTGCCTTGCCCGCGTTAACGACAGCGGAGACGACGCTGGTCGGCGATTGCACATTCTGGGTCAGCTGATAGCCCGTGATCGTATTGTGGAATGCCGCGAGATTGACGGTCAGGGCGCGGTCAAGAAACTGGTTTTTCGAACCGATTTCAAAGGCGTCGACATCCTCTGCCTCATAGGATGGCACATCGGCCTGAATAGCGGTGACGCCATTGAAGCCACCGGGCTTCTGTCCCTGGGCGAACGATGCATAGAGCAGATTATTCGGCGTCGCCTGCCAGCCGAGCAGCACCCGCGGCGAGAATTTCTTGAACGTGGTGCCGACGCTCACGGGTGTGGCTGGCGGATCACCGTCGTTGCGGGCGATGGTCATCTGTTCGACTTTTTCCTCTGCATATCGTCCTTCGACGCTCAGGGTCAGGGTTTCGGTAAGATCAAAGCTTGCCGCTCCGAACAGTGCCCAGTTGCGGATGTCGTAGTTATTCTCGTTGCGCGGAACAACGACAACACCGGCCGCGGCGGGATCGGTCAGAAAGGTGAAGAAGCATCCGGCCGCAGGCGAGCAAAGCGCCGCGCGACGTGCTTCCGAATTGGCCAGAGCCAGAGCGTTGGCATTGGCCGGCAGTTCGCGGATGTCCCGGCTGTCATCAGACTGGTCGAAATAATAGCCGCCCACCATGATATCAAACCGGTCTCCGTCGTAAGCGAGACGCAATTCCTGCGACCAGTCCTCGGTCTCTGCGGCGCTGGCAAAAGAGAAATCGGTCGGTCCGCCGTTTACGATGCCGATGCCGGCACCGGCCGGGAAAGTGGCGAAGGTGGAAGCCTGAAAGCTGCCTGCGCTATAGTCGCCGTCGGTCACGAGGCTGTTCTTGACCTTGTTATAGCCGGTCAGGGAGGTCAGCGTCAGCTGATCGGACAGTGCATATTCCATTTTCAGACTGGCGTTGAAGGTCTTCACATCAAGTCCGACATCCTCGCCGTCGTTGGCAAATTGGCGGGTATAGTCGGTGTTGATCTCGGCGGGTTTGATCGTGCCGCAGAAATAGCGCCCGCCGCCGGCGTAAAACCGCCATTGTCGAAATAGCAATTATTGTCGCTCGCGCTGGTCGAGAAAATGGCCGGCTGGCCGTCGTCGGTGCGGTTATAATAGGTGCGCAACTGGGCGGTGAAGGGGCCGCCATCATCATAGGCAAGGCCGGCGGAGAAGGAATAGGATTTCTGCTTGCCGATCTTGCTGCCGTCATACTGGTTGGTATATTCGCCACCATTGGTGAAATAGCGGCCGGAGGCGAAGGCACTGATCGAGTCGGTTACCGGACCGCGAAGATTGGCGGTGAAATCATAGCGGTCATGTTCCGAGATGTCGGCCGAGACGCTGCCGGTCAGGCGGTCCGCGGTGGTTTTGGAAATGATATTGATCGCACCGGAATAGGTGTTCCGTCCGTAGAGCGCGCTTTGCGGGCCCTTCACGACTTCGATGCGTTCGATATTGTCGACATTATAGTCGCCCACCGAACCGCTGAAATAGATGCCGTCGATAAATACGGCGACGCCGGATGACCCCAGAACATTCGCCTGTCCGCGAATAACCGGGCGGTTGGCGTCGCGTCCCAGACTGTCATCGAAGGTCAGACCCGCAGTGGTCTTGGAAATGTCGGCCACGCTGTTCAGTGCGAGATTGTCGATCGATTCGGAGGTCACGACAGCCACTGCGGTCGGCACTTCCTGAAGATTTTCGGAGACCTTGCGGGCGGTCACGATGATCATGTTCGAATCACCGGCGCCCTCGCCGGATACCGGTTGCGCGATAGCGGATGCCGGCACGGTCGCTGCCGCAGCCAAAAGCAAATATTTATAAGAAATTTTCATAAGAGTTCTCCCTGATACCAGCATCGCTGATTTGCATTTCCTCCATCGCGGGAGTCTCACTGCTTTGAGAATTTGTCCAGACAAATTATTTTTTGGGCATCTATAGCAGCGGACTGTAACAATTTTGCAACGCACAACTTGCCAGTCTGGCGCAAAATCGCGGCTTCGCCGGCCCGATCCTCCGGCGTCTGAACCCGCCGGATTCCGCAAATCATTTAGGCATTGCAATCAATCATAATGCAGCTAATTTGTCCAGACAACTTTTGGAGATATGATATGCCCGCCTATATGATCGTGACAGCCGCAATTGGCGACAGGGAGGCTTTTATCAGCGGATATGGCGCCGCAGCGGGTGCTCTGGTCGAAAAATTCGGCGGCAAATATGTCCTGCGTGGTCCGGGCGCCGAGCTGCTCGAAGGCGACTTTGGCGATGGCGCTTCCATGGTCATTTCCGAATGGCCCGACAAGGCGGCAGCCAAGGCGTTCTGGGAAAGTCCTGAATATCAGGAAGCCAAAAAGCTCCGTGAAGGTGTCGCGGATGTCCAGGTTCTTCTGATCGAAAGCCCCCGGATCAATGACTGATATTATCAAACGCACCACGCTGATGGTCCGTGACGGCGACCGCGCATCGCATTGGTATGAAAATGTTCTCGGTATGACAAAGTGGATGGATACGCCCTTCACCCTGTCGGGAACCCAGCTCGCTGCAGGCAGGAAAGGCGACCAGACCCGGCTCATCATTCTCAAATGCCAGGACGATCTCATCGGCATGATCGGCCTGCTCGAATGGCTGGATCCGAAAATGGACGCGCCGGCGGAATTGCCCACCGAAATACAGTTCGGCGCTCCTGTCTTTGTCGTGGCATCGGAAGATGCAAAGGGTGCGCTGGAACGAGCGCGGGCGCTGGGATCACGGATCCATTGCGAACCGCGCGAATGGACGGTTACCGGCGCTGACGGCAAGCAAAAGGACATGATTGGCTGTTCCTTCTGGGATCTGGACGGCTATTTCTTCGAAGTGAACCAGGTCGTGAAGGTTCACGGCTAGGTGAGCGGTGACGGCCTCGATGCATTTGATTCCCTGTCCGCAGACAAGCGGATAGATGATAGCGCCAATTACCAGTGGCGCGTCGCATCGCGGCCGGTCGGCAATGTCGTACCTTCCGATTTTCAGTGGACCGTGACCGATATTCCCGAGCCCGGTGCAGGCGAAGTGCTGCTCAGAACCCATTATCTCGGTCTCGCGCCGGTCATGCGATTCTATATGCAGGGCACGGGCGCCGCCGGCGAGCGGGCGCTTGAACCGGGCGATGTAATCCACGGGCGGGGCGTGGCGCAGATCGTGAAATCCCGCCATCCCGACTGGCAGGAAGGCGAGATGGTGCAGGGCCAGCTGGCTGGCAGACCTACAAGGTTTCCGGGATGACCGCGCAGGAGAAATTCTTCAAGATGCCGCACAACGGGCTACCCGCCGCTTTGGGTGTCGGAGTATTGGGCATGACAGGACTCTCGGCCCATGCCGGGCTTTTGCCTGTGGCGATCCGCGGCAAGGCGACCGGATGGTGCTTTCGGGTGCTGCCGGCGGAGTCGGATCGATGGTCAGCCAGATGGCCGCCAATGTCGCCGGCTGCGAGGTCATCGGACTGGCGGGCGGAGCGGCAAAATGCGCTTTCATCCGGGACCATGGCTGTTTGCAGGCGATCGACTATAAAGCGGAGGATATCGGGCGGCGTCTGGATGCACTGCTGCCCGATGGCATTGATCTCTATTTCGACAATGTCGGCGGCGAGACGCTGGCGGCCTGTCTTGAACGGCTCCGCATGCACAGCCGCATCGTGCTGTGCGGATCGATCAGCGAATATACGCGAGAAGAACCTTTCGGTCTCACCAACTATACCCGGCTGCGCGCTACCGAAAGCCGGATGCAGGGCTTTTTCGTCTATAACCATCTCGGCAACTGGCAGAAGGTGATGGATGATCTGGCGGGATGGATACATGATGGCCGTCTGAAGCCGGTGCAGGATATTGAGGACGGATTCCAGAATATGCCGCGCGCGCTCGCCAATCTATATTATGGCCGCAATGTCGGCGTCCAATGTTGTTCGGTTCGCGGTGAGCCGGCGCAGTGGAATTGAGGAGAATGATATGACCGAAAACCGGCAGTGCGGTTCCAGCGCGCAAATTTCGTGGTCGAGGATGTCGACAAGGCGTTGACTTTCTATCGCGACGTACTCGGTTTCGAGGTGACCTTCCGCAAGGGCCATAATCCGCAAAGCTATTCGATACCCGTGTTTGAAATCCCCGACGGGGCCGAGCTTGATTTTGCCATACTCTCGCTGCCCGGTCAGCCGCGCATCATGGCGCTGTCTGGAATAGGGAAAATAAGGCTCGAGCCGGTCCCCTATCCCCGGCGCAGCGCGATCGTGCTCGATGTCGCCGATCCGGACAAGGTGATGGCTCAAAGCGCCGCGCTTGGCCTGACCGTATATGAGGAAGGCCGCCTGGAAACGCACGACGGTCGCATCGGACGGGAAATCGGCATAGTCGACTTCGACGACAATCTGGTCGTCATCTATCTTATTCCGGACAGCCAGTAATGAGCAGCGAGGCGGCGGCCGGAGCCGTAATGCCGGGGACGGACGGCGCAGGGCTTCCGCCGGCCCGGCCCTATCCGAGTTCGGCAGCCGGCTGGTTCCTCGTCGTGATGCTGACCATCGCCTATATTTTCAGCTTCGTGGACCGTTACATCCTTGGCCTGCTGATCGAACCGATCAAGGCGGAATTCGGCCTGTCCGACCGCTCCATCGGCTGGCTGCTCAGCGCCTTCACATTGGTCTACGGTTTCGTCGGCATCTTCATGGGCTGGCTGATCGATCGCGGCAAGCGGATCTGGATCGTGTCAATCGGTGTCGGCCTCTGGTCGATCGCGACCGTTGCCACCGGCACGGCCAAGAATTTCGCGCAGCTGTTCGCCGCCCGCATGGGGGTCGGCGTCGGCGAAGCGACCCTGAGCCCGGCGACATTCTCGATGATCGGCGACAGTTTTCCGGCGGAGAAACGCGGCAAGCCGATCGCCTTCTATTCCTCGGCCTTGCCGATCGGCGCCGGCCTGGCGTCCTTGCTGAGCGGCGCTATCATCGCCTGGACAGCATCGGGCGGCACGCAGTCGCTGCCTTTCTTCGGCGAACTGTCACCCTGGCGATTCACCCTGATCCTGGTCGGGCTGCCGGGACTGGTCTTCGCGCTGTTCTTCCTGCTGATGAAAGAGCCCGCGCGCCGTCCGGCGGCCGCCGCCTCCGACGTGATCAGCGGCAGCGGCTTTACCGACGCGCTCAAATATATCTGGCGCAACCGGCTCCTCTATCTCGGCTTCCTGCTGCTGATCGGCACAATGACCACGATCGCCTATAGCCAGGGCTTTCTGGCACCCACCTTTGAAAGGACCTGGGGCTGGTCACCGCAAAATATGCCTTCGTCAACGGTGTCGCCCTGCTCGTCATCGGTCCCGCCAACATGTTGCTGATGGGCAGCATTTCCGACTGGTGGACCCGCAAGGGCGTGAAGGATGCCGCCTTGCGGCTGCTGTTCATTGGCTTTCTGATCATGGTGCCGACCGCGTCGCTTCCGCTTTTTATGCCGACCGCCGAGCTCGCCTTCGCGATCCTGTGCATCAACACCGTCGGCATCGGCATCGTTTCGGCCATCGGTGTAACGGCCCTGCTGGTGATCACGCCTGCCCAGGTGCGCGGCCAGATCGTCGCGATCTATTATCTGTCGATCAGCTGGTTCGGTTCGCTGGGCCCGATCGTGGTCGGCGAATTGTCGAGCAGTGTCTTCGGCGAGGAGAATATCCGCTATGCGGTCGCAGCCGTACCGTTTACTTTCGGTTTCATACCGTTTCTGATGATGCCGCTGACTCGGCGTCTCTACCGGGCCCAGATGGAACGGCTGGGGGATGGCGCCGGATGATCCGCAAAGGCTATTCGGATGGCCCTTTTGGCCAGATCCACTGGCGAATGCTGGAACCGGAACAGACGCCTTCGCGGCCCGATCTCTATTGCCTGCATCCCGCCCCGTTCAGCGGTCTTGCCTTTACCACGATCATGCCGTTCCTCGCGCGGGGACGCCGGGTAATTGCACCGGATTTTCCCGGCCACGGCGGCTCGGACTCTTTTCGCCCGGACCCGGCGATTGCCGAATATGCACAGGCCATGCGAGCGGTGGTGGCGGACCTTTCCGGCCAGGGGCCGGTGGATGTCACGGCCTTTCACAGCGGCAATCTGGTCGCAACCGAAATGGCCGGCGACCGGGGCGCACAGGTGCGCAAGCTGGCGCTGGTCGACGTCCCGGCTTTCGTCTCCGATGTCCGTGCAAAATTTCTTCCCGGTGCCGCCCGCCCGTTTGAAATCACGGCGGATATCCTGTGTCTGGAAAAAGCGTGGGATCTCGGCATGACCAAGCGGTTGCCAAGCCAGGGCCCGGACCGCAGCTTCGCAATGTTCACCGAACAATTGCGCCACGGCACGGCGATGAACGCCGCTTTTCACGCTGCCTTCACCTATGATGTGGAAGGCCGCCTGCCGATGGTTGCCTGCCCGGCTCTGATCTTGGCAACGCAGTCCGGATTGCTCGAGGCCACCCGCCGCGCTGCAGGCCTGATAGCATCCGCCCGGCTTGTCGAAAGGCTCGATATCAAACGTGCCGTGCTTGACGAGGCGGCGGACAAGACCGCAACAGAAATACTAACCTTCCTAGACGAGGACTCCCGATGAAAACATTTGCTATCTATTGCACCGACAATCCCGATACGGCCGAGAAAAGGCTCGACGCGCGAGCGGCCCATTTTGCCCATATGGAAAAGATGCTGGAGCATTTTCTTATCGCCGGGCCGCTGCTCGACGAGCAGGGCGTGACGGTCGGATCCATGCTGGTCGTGAAAGCCGAAACCGCGGCTGAAGCGCGCAAATTTCCGGAAGCCGATCCTTATCATGCCGCCGGTATCTGGGCCGACATCCGGGTCACCGAATTCATTCCCGCGGCCGGCGACTGGATCGGTGGCAAAATCTGGTAGACCTGTCCGCAACAAGGAAAAGGCGTAAAAAATGACCCGCATCAGACCATTGTCGCTGGCCGAGATGCCCGACGAAACGCAGGCCGCCCTGAAATTTTCCGAAAATCTGATGGGCTATGTGCCGAATTCGGTGATGACCATGGCCCGTTGGCCGGAGCTGCTGGCCGCCTTTCGCGGTCTGGTCTCTGTGATCTACGGGGAGAGCGCGATCGACAACGGCCTCAAGCGGATGATCGGCGCGGTGGTGAGCGCGGCTGCCGGATGCCGCTATTGCATGGCGCATAGCACGCTCGGGGCGCGGGACGTTGGTGTTGACGAGGAAAAGGTGAAAGCCGTCTGGGACTATCAGACCAGCGATCTGTTCAGCGCCGCAGAACGGGTCGCGCTCGATCTCGCCTTTGCCGCCGGACAGGTTCCCAATGCAGCGACCGACGGGCATTTTGCGGCGCTGGACGCTCATTATGACGATCGGCAGAAGACCGAGATCATGGCGGTGATCAGCATGTTCGGCTTCCTCAACCGCTGGAACGACACGCTCGCCACCGGCCTCGAGGACAAGCCGCTGGACTCTGCCAGCACCTTGTTCACCCCGGACCAGTGGCAAGCGGGCCCGCATCGCCCGACATGATTGTGGCCGGTCCGCTAGCCGATCTCGATCAGCTCCAGCAATTCGCCGGCCGGTCCGATGGTCGTGGCTGACCGGCGTCCGGCATAGGGCGCTGCTTGATTGACTTGGGGCGGGGTGATCCACTCGGCTTCGATCCGGTCGAAATCCTCTACCGCCAGGCTGACCAGCGCATTGCCCGGTGGCAACATACCATCGTGTCGAGCCCGTGCCGTCGTCTCAGCGGGATAATCATCGACCTCGACGATCGGCAGGCGGTCTTTCTGTACCATCGTCAGGTCGGACAATGTGTCTGCCGGCTTTCCGAAGGCGTCGTTTATCATACTGTAGGCCAGGGTATAGGTGTCGGCCTCGGTCAGATCGAGATTGTCGCAATACCATTGCACGGTTGCGGCCCGATCCGGGGTCGCCAGAATGACGATGAATATATGGTCGGTCAGGCATTGTGCCTGGGGAAGATCGGAAGACGGCGTATTCTCCCGCACCTCGTTGAGATAGACCATTTCCCGGCCGGTCCCCAGCACCTGCATCGGCACGAAATAGGGCAGCCCTTCCAGCTCCTTGGGCGGGCCGACAATATCGAAACCGCTGCCGGTCAGACGGTCCGGCCATCCGAATACATCCTGCACCGTCAGCTCGAAGGCCGCCCAGCCATAGGTCGTGGTGGGTTTGAATCCGGGATGATCGGGCTGCTCGACCAGCCGCAGATGACAGTCG
Source organism: Sphingopyxis sp. BSNA05 (assembly GCF_013265645.1). Lineage (NCBI taxonomy): Bacteria > Pseudomonadati > Pseudomonadota > Alphaproteobacteria > Sphingomonadales > Sphingopyxidaceae > Sphingopyxis > Sphingopyxis sp. BSNA05. Next base: position 50,344 of record NZ_PYIA01000085.1, read on the forward strand.
GCTCCGCTGACCGGCTGCAATATCGCCATCGGCGCGCCGGCGCTCTTCGGGCAGCCCCAGCTTTCCGCCAGCCCGGAGGACAGGGGGCCCTGTTCGACCAGAGTCATACCGAGGATATCGCGATAGTCCCGCAGCGCGGCGTCCAGGTCAGGCACGACGGACAGACCGCCCAGTATCGCGCCATGTTGCAGATGATGGGTCATATCAAAACTCCGGCTTTCTCTTTTCGAGAAAGGCGCTCACGCCTTCCCTGAAATCGTCGCTGTCGAAAGCGGCGTTGAACAGCGCTTCCGATTCCGCATCGTCGTCGGCCTGTCCTTCCAATATGCGCTGGATGACACGCTTGCTCATCCGCTGGCTGTGCGAGGAGACCGACGCCATTGTCTCTGCCATCGCCATCGCCTCGCCATAGGGATTGTCGGCCAGCAGGGTTATCAAACCGATCCGCAGCGCTTCCTCGGCAGGCAGAATCTGCCCGGTGAACAATATGCGCTTGGCTTGCGAAGGACCGACCGCATCGACCAGCAATTTGGTGTCGTGGAGCGGATAGACCAGACCCAGTTTTGCGGGCGTGATGCCGAAACGTGCCGCCGGTCCGGCGATGCGCAGATCGCAGGCCAGAGCGATGCCGCAACCGCCGCCGATACAGTCCCCGTCGATCACCGCCATGGTGGGTTTCGGGGCCTGCGCCAGATCATGCTGGACCTTGCCGATCGCCGCCTGGTTTCTGGCGCGCCAGACCGGATCAGAGGATCCGGTCCCGAATTCGCCGATATCCGCGCCGGCACAAAAGGCGCTGTCTCTGGTGCTGGCGTGGACCATCAATATCCGGATGGCGCTGTCGGCCATAGCGTCAGCGAGCAGGTCGGGGAACAGCTCCCACATGTCCTGGGTGAAAGCGTTACGCTTGGCCAGGCGGTCGATCAGCAGACGCGCGATCTTGCCCTCTTTCTCGAGCCGCAGGGTCATGCCGGATCCACTTGTGCGAGATGCTTGGCAATCTGGTGCCGGCTGGTCACCCAGACATCCTTTTCGAACGGACATGCTTGAGAAATTCCTCGAATGCCCAGATCCGGCCCGGACGACCGATGATCCGCAAATGCAGGCCAAGCGACATCATCTTGGGATTGCCCTCTTCGCCTTCGCGGTAGATCTGGTCGAAATTATGCTTCGCATAGTCGAGCCATTGCTGCGGCGTCATCGCCGGATCGGTCCACATCTTCATGTCATTGCTGTCGAGCTGATAGGGCACTATGGCCAGCGGCTTATCGGGCACGGTCTGCTTGTCCCAGAAGGGAATATCGCCGGAATAGTCATCCATATGATAGGCAAAACCCTCCTCGATCAAAAGGCGCCGCGTATTGTCGGTGTGAAAATAGCGCGACAGCCAGCCATAGGGGCGCACGCCGACGCTTTTCTCGATCGAGTCGACAGCCTTGCGAATGAACGCGCGCTCCTTCTCCTCGTCCATCTTGAACTGGTGCACCCAGCGATAGCCGTGGCTGACCGGTTCGTGACCCAGATCGGCAATCGCTTGCGCAATCTCCGGATGGTTTTCCAGACTCATCGCGGCCACCGTCCAGCTGGCCATGATGTCATAATCGCGCAGCAATTTGACGATCCGCGGCGCGCCGGCCTTGATCCCGTAAAGATAATTGCTCTCGTTGCCATAGTTGCGGATCGGCGACTTGATATGGATGCCCAGTTCGTCGACCGGTTCCATCCCGCGATCGCCGCGCGCGACCGTCATCTCGCTGCCTTCCTCGACATTGACGACGATGCTCAGCGCCATTTTCGCGCCATCCGGCCAGTCCATGCTTTCTTCCTGCATCAGTGCATTTCCTCCCCGCCCGAAACGTTGATCGCTTCGCCGGTCACATAAAAAGCGTCATCGCTGGCCAGCCATGCGCAGGCAGCCGCCGTGTCGCTCGGCAGGCCGGGACGGCCCATCGGGTTTTTCGTGCTCATATTGGCGATATAGGCTTCGACGGTCTCGAACCCGAGCAGCTTGGAGAAATATTCATTCTGCTGCGCGCCCAGCCCGGTCGTCACATGATTGGGGCAAACCGCGTTGACGGTGATGCCGTGCGCGCCGAGTTCCACAGCGCTGGCTCTGGTCAGGCCGACCATGCCATGTTTGGAGCTGACATAGGCGGGCAGATGCGGGAAAGCGGTCTTTGCCGCCTGACTGGCGATATTGATGATGCGCCCGCCCTTGCCGGCCCGGACCATCGCCTTGGCCGCAGCCTGTGTGCAATAGAAGGCACCGGACAGATTGACCCCGATGACCGTCGCCCAGTCCGCCGGATCGACGTCCAGCAGCGGTTTCATCATGAAGCCGATCCCCGCATTGTTGACGAAAATATCGACCGCGCCAAAGGCTTCGACCGTCTGATCGACCAGCGTCTGGCATTGCGCAGCGTCGCTGACATCGCAGGCAATCGTCGCAACCCTGACTCCCCGTCCGCGCAGCTCCTCGGCGACCGCCTCTTCCTCCTCGCCGATGGCCAGATCGGAGACAACGCAATTGGCGCCCTCATCGGCAAAGCGCTGCAATATGCCTTGCCCGAGCCCTTTCTGTTTGCCGGAGCCGGTGACGACAACGGTTTTTCCTGCATAGCGGCCGGACATCAGAGATCCTCGGTCAAAATGAATTGTGGATTGTCGGCAAATTCCTGGAATGGCGCGGCCATCGCCTGGAATTGCTCGGTCGAGATGTCGGCGACGAAACCGTCCATATCCTTGATGTCGAGTATTTCGATATATTGATAGGGCGAGGCGTCTTCCGATCCGAACAGGCCGGTGGCCTTGTGAACGGTAAAGCCGTCGACCGAACCGAGTTTGTTCACGCCCGGAATATCGGCGGTCTTTGCCCAATTTTCATAATCGGCGGCACTGACGCCCTGTTTCAGGTTGAATATGACAATGATGCGCATGGTCTTTCTCTCTTTCATCTTCCGTAAAATAGGGGCGGTTGGCGATAGGCCGACATTTGGTCGTCGAGCTTTCCGGCGAGGTGCAGTAGCCCGGCCTCGTTTCCTGCTGCTCCGATAAGCTGGACGCCGACGGGCAGGCCGTCCTCGTTGCAGCCGGCCGGGATGCTGATCGCGGGCAGGCCGGCGATATTGGCAAGGCAGGTGAAATCCGCCTGATTGTCGGGGGCTTTGCCAGCGTGGCTGAAGGCCGCCTGTGGCGCAGTCGGCAACAGGATCGCGCCATGCTGCGTGATGACTGCGTTCACAGCCTCGCTGACCTCGGCCAGGATCCGGCGGTCTTCGGCCAGATCGGCCGCGCTGCGGTTCGGGCCGAAGGTCAGGAGAAATTTGAGATTGTCGGAAACACCATCCGGATTGGTCTCGATCAATCCGCCCAGCGCTTCGGACAAGGCGAGCGAGGTTAATATGAACCCGGCATAGCGGATACGAGTGAGCGGATAAGGCAATGCGAACTCGTCTGTCGCGCCGAGAATATTGCTCGCCCTTGCAAAATTTTCCAACACGGCCGGTTCACAGTCAACACCACCAAGATTTTCCAACAATGCAATATTATCAATGACTTGCGTGCTTTTATGTCCAGCAGGATTCGCGAACATGCTTCCAAGTCTTCCAATGATCGCGCCATCGGCCCGATGCTGTCGAGCGTCGCTTCGGCAATCTCCAGCCCGTCCTGGCTGATCGCGCCACGGGTCGGCTTGAGGCCGTAAATGCCGCAATAGGCCGCCGGTATCCGCACCGATCCCATGGTGTCGGTACCCAGCGCCACGTCGCACAGACCGGCCGCAACCGCCGCCGCGCTGCCACCGGAAGATCCGCCGGGCGTATAACCGATATGGTGCGGATTCTGCGTCGCACCGAAAAAGATATTGTCGGTCTTGGCGCCCAGCGCCGCCTCTTCCATGTTGAGCGTACCGATAATCGCCGCGCCCGCCGCCCGCAGCCGAGCCACCGCATCGCGTCGCGGGTTGCAATGCGGTCCCGATAGGCGCCGATGCCGCCGGTCCATGGCAGACCCCTGACCGCAATATTGGCCTTGATCCCGACGGTCATGGCTTCCAGCGGCCCCGCGCCAAAGGTCGCGCTTTTGTCGAAATCGACAAAGGCTTTCAACCCGGCGTTGGCGGCTTCAAGGCTATTCCACTGGATCATCTTTCAGTTCACAGCCCCCGCTCGTCGATCAGCCGGATCGGCTTTTGCCGGACGTCGATCTGGCTCGCTGCCGCGGTGCCGCCGACGCGACCAGCTCGATCGCCACATCGATGCCGATACCCTTGCGCAGCAGTTCGGAAAGCTGCGACGGGTCGGAGCCGCCGCGGCTTTCGAGCACCACTTTCATCTCGTCCCGGCCCTTTTCATCGCGGGTCACATAGCAGACATATTCGCCGGTCAGATCGTCGCGATTCTCGATGATCGAGCCGACCGCATGGGGGAAGATATTGATCCCGCGCAGCTTCACCATATTGTCGCTGCGGCCCTTGAACCCGGATATCCGCTTGAACACCATGCCGGTTGCATTGCTGTCGGTCCGTTCTTCGGTAATATCGTGGGTGTTGAAGCGGATACAGGGCGCGATGTCATCCTTGAACAGGCAGGTCACGACCATGTCGCCGGTTTCGCCCGGCGCGACGGGCGTGCCATCGTCAATGTCGAGCAGTTCCAGATATTGCGCATCTTCCCAGACATAGAGGCCGTCGCGATCCGGGCCTTCGCCGGCGATGCTGCCGGTGTCGCCGACCCCGTACCAGTCAAAGGCCTTGGCGCCGTGCCAGGCGGCCTCGGTCGACGCCCGGTCCTCGGTACCGAGATGGCCGATGATCATTTTCAGATTGATCCGGTCGAACAATTGTTCCGCTTCCGCGACATCCGCCAACTTGCGGACATAGTCGACAAAGCCGACCATGCAGGTGACACCGAAATCGGCCATCAGATTGACCTGGTTGATCGACCGCGTCTCGATGCCGGTGCCGGCGCTCAGGAACAGGGAATTGGTGAAATGGGTCACCGCCTCGCGGATATAATGGCCGCCGTTGATCATCCCGTGGCCGTAGACCGACTGGACCACATCATCCCGACCCAGGCCCATCCAGCGATACATCCGCCCGACCAGAAGATTGGTGACTTCGCGACCCTTGGGGCCGAACATCAGCGGCTGCGGCCGTCCCGTCGTGCCGCTAGTGGTATGGAAAATGACGGGATTATTGCCACGCCCGTCGAAATCGCCATAAGGCGGGTAGTCGTTGACCGAGGCCATCAGGTCGGACTTGTCATAGACCGGCAATTTGGTGATGTCGGCCAGACCCTGAATATCGCCCGGCTCGATTCCCTGCGCGCCCCACAGCCGCTGGTAAAAGGGAATCTGCCATCCGCGCTGCATCAGCTTCAGAAACTGCCTGTTCTGGATCGCGTGGAGCTCGTCGCGGGACATGCTTGTGTAGCGGCTGACAAAGGCATCGCCGACCGGATATTGGTCGAGCATCGCTTTGGCGTCGAAAGCTTCAAAATAGGTCGGAAAGGTCATCGGGGCTCCGTCACATAGGCTAGAGGATCGTCAAAAATTCGGGGGTCGTGGCCGGGGTTGGCGAGGCTGCGGGCCAGATCACGCTTGGACCGCGTTTGCGCTTCGGACATGGGTGATGCGGGACTTCCCAGATTGTCGGTAATCGTCCGCACGATCTCGCTGCCATCATGCAATCGGATGGTCAGGCTTTGCGGTGCCAGTGCGTTGTGATCGGGATTGTCATCAATTCGTACGATCACTTTTTCGCCGAGCTTTGCCAGATCGGGATTGGCAAATTCTGCTGGTGTGAAACAGCGCGGATCGATGATCCGGTCGCGCAGCATCAGGGGCACCAGAAACGGCAGGCACAGCCGCGCATAGCTGGGGCTCATATCCGTGCTGTAGGGTCGTCCGACCAGACGGTGGATCAGTGGCGGCGCCGCGACGTCGACGGCGACAACCTGCGATGGATCCAGCGCGCCCTCGCGCAGCATGACGTCGAGCGCACCCAATATGCCATGGCTGGCCCGGCCCGACGGAAAGGGCTTCACGCTGACATTCTCGATCTGCCAGCTGCTGCCGATAATGTCCGTATAGCGCGCAAGATCACCAGGCTCGAACAAGGCGAAATAACCGAACGGGCCTTCCAGCGCATCATGCGGCCCGTCCATGCCGGCTTTCGCCAGATCAACGGCTGTGATGGCGGCGCGTGATGCATTGGCGATCTGCAGGGGCAGGGCGACGGATGCTTCGACATGCGCCTGCATCGTGCCTGCGGCCTGCGAATAGGCGAGCCCGAGAATGTCCGGGAACCGTTCTGCCGGCATAGATTCTAGACGGGCCACGGCCAGCGCCGCGCCGATCACTCCGGCGGTGGCGGGCCGGAAAACTGCATCGCACCGGTCGCGGCAATGCCTAGCCCGCTGGCGATATCGACACCCACCGCGAGCGCCGTGAGAAAATCTTCCGGATCACAGCCTTGCAGTCGGTCCGCCGAAGCAAGCAAGGCGGCAGTCACCACCGAAAGTGCGTGGACCACCGCCGGTTCGTGCACCGCGTCCCATTCGAGGCAATGAATGGCAAAGCCGTTGAACCAGGCCGCCGAAGCGCGGGCAGACGGTCGCCCGAACCCAGCAGCCGCGCTTCCCCGCCGGTCCCCCAGCCGATGACGGCGCCGAGCATGGCGCGTGCTTCATCGGCAGCAGCACCGGCCGCGCCGCCGGCCAATGTATCGCTCAGAAAATGGAGCGCTGCTGTTCTCGCGGAGTCCGACAAGTCATGGTCGGCTGCCGCAAAGGCGATGATTTTCCCGGTCGCGTTCATGACAGCCAGTCCGTCAGCATCCGGTTTATTGCTCCTGCGTCTTTACCGTTGAGCGCCAGATCAACCGCGCGGTCCGCTTCCGCTTCGGACAATCCTCCCCAGGCGATCAGCGCGCGCGCCTTTTCGATTATGCCGTCTTTTGACAGCGGCCGTTCCGGATCGCCCCGCGTATCGACCAGCTCGACCGTCTCGCCGGCGCAATGAATCCGCGCGCCATAATGTTCGGGATAGCGGCTGGTGATATCCGATGCTTCGGACACGGTGACCCGGTTCCGCGCATCGGCCAGCGCGGCTATGGCTTCCGGTTCGAAATCGGCGAGCTGCGGCACATCTCTTGTGGCGACGATGGCCACCGCGTGCTGGATCGAGAATTTGGCGTCATGGACCGTCTGCGGATCCGGCCGATCGCAAAAGGCGACTGCATCGGCATAGGTTTCGACCAGAATTTCTTCCTCCAGCGCGCCGAGCCTGGCCTTGAGTTCCAGCGCGGCGTCAATCGCCGGATGGGCATGGCGACAGGCGCCCCAGGGCTTGAAGCTGACCTCGTGAATCCGCCATTGGTCGGGGAAGGTCATCGGCTTGGGATTTTGCAGGTGGCGGCGTAGAGACCTTGTGGTCCTTCCAATATGAAGCGCGGCCCCTTTATGCCCTTGAACGCGACAACAGAAGCATCCAGGCCCGTCTTGACGGCCCGGGCGATATGCCATTGTTTCGCATCGCTATCTTCGTGTCGCATTTGCCACAGTCCGGAACTCGAGGTTCCCGCCAGACCGAACGCGGAGACGAGCTTTTGCAAATTGTCTTCGGTCTGCTTCTGATCATGGTCATCGTCCGGGAATGGCCAAAAGGCTGCCGTTGCCCCGAAAACGCCAGCCGTCGCGGTGTTGTGGTAAAAACCGTAATGTGCGTCGTCGAAAGTTTCCCCAACCGTAATTACAGCTTCGTATCCGATTATCGCTGCATCGAGCATATGGTCGAAATCATCTGCGTCATTGTGCAGAATGCATGGCCAGATCACTGGTCCAGGGTGCAAGATTGATGCGCGATGGACATCATCCATCTCCATGACATTGCCGAGCCAGGACGCGGTGGCGAGAGCATATGTTTCTATCCCCTGCGAGATGACACACTCGGCAACCCCACTCCGCCGCGCGCCTGCAATGCAACCCAGCCAGTCGAGCAAATGCAATCTTGCCCGCTGTCTTGTCGCTTCGTCGACAGGTCGCATCAAATGGGTTGCGAGTTTCTCGGTCAGGCTCTCTTGCGTCATGCCGTCACCCGTCTTAAGACAAGTCCATGTCCGGACAGAAATCTGAAACTCCCAGCAAAAAGAAGCCGCGCTATCTCGAGCTTGCCGACGAGTTGCGCGAGGAAGTGCTGCGCGGCGATTATCCCGATCCCGGAGATTTCCCAACCGAATCGGTACTTTGCAAGAAATTTGATGTCAGCAGGTTCACGGTCCGCGAGGCCTTGCGCAAGCTCATGTCCGAGGGACTGATTTCCCGCAAGCGCGGATCGGGGACGATCGTTCAACCGGCGACCGCGCGGGCGGGCGCTCTTCACCAGCCGCTGAGCAACGTCGGCGAGATCATGCAATATGCGCGCGATACGACGATCAGTTTTGAGCGGCTGCCGGCACAGGAAATTCCGGTCAAGATTGCCGAACAGATTGGCATCACGCCGAAGCACAAATGGTTTGTCTTCCATGGCAAGCGACTGAAGCCGGGGCGCAAACGCCCGATCGCGGTGACCGTTGCCTGGATCAATCCCGACCTTGCCGATGCCGTTGACAGGATTGACGCCAACGGAGCGACGCTCTTTGGTCAGATCGAGGAATATGCCCAGGTCACGGTCAGCCGAGTGACCCAGGATATCCAGGCGATCGCGGCGACCAAGAAATTCGCTGCGGATCTCGGGCTTGAGGAAGGGGATCCTATCCTGCGTATCCTGCGCTGTTTTTCGACGAGAATGGCCGCTTGTTCGAAATTTCGGCCAGCTACCACCCCGGCGAACGCTTTGCCTATGCCATGCATATCGAGGTGGACTGAAACATTCATTTGCGCAGTTCCGGTGCGTCGGAAGCCTGCCATTCCTCTTCCGACTTGAAACGGAAAGAAGGACCGATCTGGTGCCAGCCACCGGCTTCGACGAGCAACCCCTTTTCCTTTACAAAATCCTGGTCCAGCGCCTCGCGGAAATCGAGCACGGGGGAAAATGCGACATCCTTGTCGGCAAACCATTCTACCCATTGATCGCGGCTCTTCGTGGCAAAGGTCTGGCGCAGGAAATCGATCAGCGGCCGTTGCGCTTCTCCGGCTTCCCGCTCCGCCAGCGGCAGCAGATCGAGCCGGTCTAGAGCGGTCAGCAGCACTTTCGCGAATTTGATTTCGCGGGCACCGAGAACGACATGCTTTCCATCCATGGTCTGGTAGACATTGTAGAAAGCGGCTCCGCCTAGCGACCGTTGCGTCTGTGATTTCGGCGATGTTCCGCCTTGTATGGCGCTGCCGGCAATATGGGCGCACCACGGCAGCATCGAGTCATACATGGCAATATCGACATAATCGCCACGGCCGCTCTGCTCGCGACCGATCAGCGCCATTAGCACGGCGGACAGCCCATTGAGCCCGGCTGCCATATCCGCGGAGGGGACACCCGGTACAACCGGCATGCCGTCGGGACCGTCGTTGACCGACAGGAAGCCCGACAGGGCCTGGACCGCCAGATCATGCGCGGGATGATGCGCCATCTCGCCTTCCTGGCCAAAGGCGGAAATCGAACAATAGACAATCCCGGGGTTCCGGGCGGCAACCGCGTCATAATCGAACCCCAGACGTTTCATCACGCCGGGGCGAAAGCCCTCGATCATCACATCGGCTTCGGCGAGCAGGGCCCATAGCCGCTCGCGGCCTTCGTCGGATTTCAGATCGAGGGCCAGCGCCTGCTTGCCGCGATTGAGATTGCGAAACCAGACCGACTGGCCCGCTTCGACCGGAGCCATTTCCCTCGCCGGGTCGCCGGTCGGTGGCTCGACCTTGATAACCTCTGCACCGTGGTCGGCCATCATCATCGACAGCATCGGACCGGGCAGGAACAGCGACAGATCAACAACATTTATGCCGGACAATTTTCCCATCGGATCAAATCACCCCGCCGGCACGAAGCGCGGCAATGGCATCTGGATCATAGCCGATTTCGCCCAATATACTGTCATTGTCCGCACCCAGCAGGGGCCCCGCCCTGTTTGGCAGACGCTGGCCGTTCAGCTTGATCGGGCTGGACAGGACATCCATTTCCGGCTTGTCGGGATGGCTGATGGTGTCGCGCATGCCGATGGTTTCGAGCCAGGGATTGTCCAGCGCCTGATCGAGTTCATATACTGGCGAGACCGGCATTTCCCCTTGCAGCAGCTCCATCCAGTGCGCGATCGGCCGAGTCGAGAAAATCCCGTCCAGCACGGCTGACAATTCGGTGCGATTGGTCAGGCGATTGGCCGGTGTATCGAAACGGGGATCGGTCATCAGAGCCTGCTGGCCGATGCGTTCGCACAATATCGTCCAGAATTTCGGCAGTTGCGCCATCACGAACATCCATCCGTCAGCAGCCTTGAACATCTGGCTCGGCGTGGCCGAGGGATGGGCGCCGCGGGGTGCGCGCTTGGTCACATCGCCCTCATTCATATACCAGAGCGCCGGATAGCTGGTCTGGTGGACGGCAGCGGAAAGCAGGTCGACATCGACGTCGCAACCCTCGCCCGACCGCTGGGCATCGAGCAGGGCGGCGAGCAGGCCGACCGCCATTTGCGTGCCGGACATGAAGTCGACCATCGACAGGCCGAAGCGGACCGGCGGTCCGTCGGGTTCCCCGGTCAAGGCGCAGAAACCGGCCTCGGCCTGCATCAGATAGTCGTAGCCCGGCCATTTCGCCCGTTCGTTGTCGCGACCATAAGCCGAGACATGGGCGCAGACGATGGCTGGATTGACTGTCTTGAGGGCCTCGTAATCGAGGCCGATTTTCGCCGGCACATCGCCGCGCAAATTATTCGCCATGACATGCGAATTGCTGACCAGCTTGTGCAGGATTTCGATGCCTTCGTCCGAACGAAGATCCAGAGTGAGCGAGCGCTTGTTGAGATTGAAGCTCTGGAAATAGAGGCTTTCCTGCTCGCGCAACCAATGCGGGCCGACGTGCCGTGCCGTGTCGCCGCCCCTGGGCGGTTCGATCTTGATGACGTCGGCGCCGAGCTGGGCAAGAAACATCGTGCCATAGGGGCCCGCACCATATTGCTCGGCCGAGAGGACACGAAAGCCCTTGAGAGGTTGTTTTACGCTCATGAAGATATTTCGATCCGGCACCCGCCGGACGCTCCTGAAAATTGCTGATTTCGGCGAGAATATCCCCGACGTTCAAATCCCATCAAGCCGGATTCCTTTTTACCCATTGTTTCGAGATAATCATCCGCTGCATTTCGTTGGTTCCCTCGCCAATACACATCAGGATGGAATCGCGATAATAGCGTTCAATGTCATATTCTTTCGAATAGCCATAGCCGCCATGGATGCGCAGGCCTTCTTCGGAATTTCTGACCGCGGCCTCGGATGCGAAATATTTCGCCATGCCGGCTTCCATATCGCACCGTTCTCCACGATCATAGATTTTCGCAGCGTCCAGCGTCAGCAGCCGTGCAGCGCGGGCGCGGGTAACCATTTCCCCGAGCTTCAACTGGATCGCCTGATGCTCGCAGATCGGCTTGCCCATGGTTTCGCGCAGCTGGGCATATTCGGTTGCCAGCCGCAGCGCTCCGTCGGCGAGGCCGACGCCGCGCGCCGCCACGTTGATCCGGCCCAGTTCGAGACCGCCGGTTGCCTGGAAAAAGCCCTGGCCTTCGACGCCACCGATCAGGTTTTCTGCCGGGATGCGATAATTGTCGAACATCAATTCGGCGCTGTCGATCGCCTTATATCCCAGCTTGTCGAATTTCTTGCCGACGGTGAAGCCTTCGCCCTTTGGCGCGATCATCAGGCTCATGCCTGATAGCGCGGTTCTGCCTTGGGATTGGTCTTGACCAGCAGGGCAAAGCACTCGCCCTTGATCCCGTTGGAAATCCAGGTCTTGGTGCCATTGATGACATAATCGTCTCCGTCCCGCGTCGCGACCGTCCGGATGGCCTGCAGGTCGGTGCCGGCGTTGGGCTCGGTGAGGGCCAGCCCGCCGCGGATTTCCCCGCTGGCGAATTTCGGCAGCCATTTCGACTTTTGCTCCTCGGTACCGAACCGCTCGACTGCCGCGGCCATGATCAGGTGCGAGTTCACGATTCCGGTGATCGCCATCCAGTAGGACGAAACATAAGCGATGATTTTCGCATAGGTGGTCGCGGGCAGGCCCAGACCGCCATATTCTTCGCCGATGGTCGCGCCAAACAGTCCCATTTCCGCCATCTGGGCAACCAGTTTCTCGGGCCAGATGTCTCCATGGTCATGTTCCATCACCACTGGCTTGACTTCACCTTCGACCCATTTCTCGATCGCATCCATGAAGGCGCGTTCGTCGTCGGGGTCTATCGTCCTGATCTGGTTCATATTCACGGCACTCGCCATATTCACGCTCCCTTATTGCCTGTTCTAGTCGTCTGCGCCGCCGAAACCGCGCTTCCAGATCAGCATGGTGCGTTCGAATGTGCAAACCACATCGCCATCCTGGTTCTTGCCGATCGTCTTGACCGTGACAATGCCTTGCTCGGGGCGCGAGGAGGACTCGCGCTTGTCGAGCACTTCGCTCTCTGCATAGAGCGTGTCGCCCGGGAACAGAGGATGGGTGAGACGGATCTTGTCCCAGCCAAGATTGGCCACCGCCTTCTGGCTGGTGTCCGAAACGCTCATTCCGACCATCAGCGCGACCGTCAGCGGCGAGCAGACCAGCGGCTTCTTGAACTCGGTCTTCTTGGCGAATTCATAATCGAAATGCGCCGGGTGGGTGTTCATTGTCAGCAGCGTGAAATGCACGTTGTCGGTGTCGGTAATCGTCCGGCCGGGGCGATGCTCGTAGATATGGCCAACGGCAAAATCCTCGAAATAGCGGCCAAATGTCTCGCGGAAACGTCCCGGACTGACTTCAATAACTCCATCACGCATATCTAATTTCCTTTATCCAGATTTGAATTGAACCGGGCGGATTCGACGATCCGCCGGTATCTTTGCATGACCGGCGCTTCCAGCATCCGGCCATTGTGATTGATTGCTTTGCCGCCGGCCTGTTCGTAGGCGGCAAGCGCGTCGGTTGCTTCGGCGATCTCTGCATCGCTTGCGCGCATTGCGGTCTGGATCGCCGCGAGCTGCTTGGGGTGAATAGCGGCCTTGGCGTGAAAGCCCATCGCTTTGGCGCGGGCGCATTCCTCGGCCAGCCCCTCTTCGTTCGACATGTCGATATAGGGAACATCGATCGCGCCGATCTGCGCTGATGCACAGCACATGATGAATGCACCCCGCGCGGCGAGCAGCGGCTCCCACTCCAGCTTCGTTCCCAGCTCTGCGGAAAAGTCTCCACCGCCGAACATCATTGCGGTCACGCCCTTGCTGGCTGCGATCGCGTCGCCGGCCCGCAGCCCCTTGACCGTTTCGATCAGGGGAACCAGTCCGTCGACCTTGTCGCCGAGAATATTATGGGCGATTTCAATTTCGCCTGCGCTCTCGACCATCGGAACGAACAGCAGCGCGGGACAATGATCGGCATTCCGCAATGCCAGCAGGTCTGCAAGACCGTCGGCGGTGTTCAGGCCATTGATCCGGACGGCGGTCTTGTCCCGATCGAGATCGGCCAGCGCTGTCAGCACGGATTGACGCGCCGCGTCCTTTTCGCCGGCAGGCACCGAATCTTCCAGGTCGATGCAGATCATGTCGGCGCCGCTGGCCGCGGCCTTTGCGTAGCGTTCGGGACGGTTTGCCGGAACAAAGAGAAAGTTGGTGAAGCTGATCATGTTATCCCATGTCTAAAAATACGATATTGTCCCTTCCCAATTTGTCCGGACAAATATAAAGTCAACCGGAAAGTGAAATTATTTCATCTCATTCACTTCGGGAGAGCTATCTATGAAATCTGTTTTTAAACTCGGTATTGCGTTGGCGGTGGTGGCCGCTACATCCTCTGTAACCCCTGCTTTTGCGCGTACTCTGGACGCCAATGTGCCGGAAGATGCGCTCGAGATCATGAAGCGTACCCAATGCGGGGAAGCCGACGGCGTGCCGGCGGTCTATTATTGGTCGGGCAAAGTCTATTCCCGCGTGGCCGGCGAACCGGACCGCCATTTGTTCAATGGCGAAGGCATGAATATACGCCAATGTGTCCGCGTCGAAGATCCGAAACGCGGAGTCGGCTATCGCCAGGTCAGCCGCGAAGTCATGTTCTATCTCGATCCGGAAACCAACGAGGTTCTCCGCACCTGGGACAATCCGTGGAGCGGGGAAACAGTCAATGTCATGCAGATCGCCAATGATCCGGTGAATGGCCATCCAAGCTATCCCTATTCCGCAGATGGCAAGCCTTATGCGCTCCCGACCATGCACCGGCAGGGCAAATGGCTGTTCCTGCCGATGGAAGTGCCGCTCTTCTATCACAATGTTCTGGCCGGCGATTATCAGGACTATGTCGGCAACAAATATCACGCCATGGAGATTTTCGACTTTGCCATGCTGGCCGACGAAATACTCGATACGAAGAACCCGACTGCTTATCCGACGATCAGCTGGGTCCGGATATCCGACTGGATGCCGTGGATGAAAATGCGCGGCCGGCAAGGACAGATGGTCTTCAACGCAATGGGTGCCAAGCTGAAAAGCTATGATGACCTGCCCAAGGTGATCAAGGACGAGATCGCGCTGAACCATCCCGAATATACGGCGCCTCCTCCCGGTGACGATCCGCGGCCCAATGAAACGACCTGGACCGTGTTCAAGGAAATGATCGACGCCGAGCGGGCGGCAAAGGCCGAAGGCAAATAGATCCGGGGCAGATTCTGTCTCGCTGAAAGGCCGGTCGGAGGACCGGCCTTTCTTTTTCCGTCACTGCTCATTCCGGTCAAAATGGCTTGATGTTGCCGAGAAAGGCCGTCGCCACCAGTAGCAGGTAGACGACCCACACCCAGATTCGCGTCCGGTCCATCGTGTGGAGCAGCGGGATTTCGGTTTCGTCGGACGATCCTTCGGCGATCAGTTTTCCCAGCTGTGGACCGACCGGCTTGAAGGCCACGTCGATCATGATTGCCGCAGCAAATATCAGGCCGAACATCAGCGCCTTGGTTGCCAGCCAGACCGGCGCAAGCGGGGCGCTGGGTCAGGGAAACCAGTCCGAGACCGATGTAGAAAACCGTCAGGCCGACGGTCAGCGGCTTCTCTATTTTGCGATCGCGGGCGGCGCGTTCGGTCTGGTCATGGCGGTGCGCATCCCAGACCAGCCAGAGCCAGAAGCCGCCGACCGCCCACGCCACGACCAGCGCCCAGACCGGCAAATCCCACCAGCCACCGGCATCGACCATGGTCAATGTCAGCGGCACCATCAGCGCCCAGGCGGTGCGCGGCACCATGTCGAGATTGACGAGCAGCTGCAGCAATATCAGCCGCTGTGGCAGGTCATATTTTTGCCGTTTGCGGAAATGTTGTCCGAGCATGAACACGCCGACATCGGCCCCCAGCCATAGAACAAACAGGATTATGTGTACAAATACAAGAAGTTGGTAAAAACTGACGGCGGTGAAATCCATAATATTATTCCCTTATGCGCTCTTTTTGCCACAGATAATCGCTCAAATGAAAGGCGAACGAATCAATATCTTGCCAAACTGTATACACTATGTAGATTTGTCCGGACAAATGGGAACGCTCCGGGAGAATGATATTGTGAAAAATTTACTGCTTGCCTCAGTCGCGCTAGCCACATTGGGAACTTCTGTTCCGGCGCTCGCGCAAACTGCCAGCGAAGACGAGTCGGCCGAACAAGGCGGTCTCGGAGTTATCGTGGTGACCGCTCAGCGCCGCGAGGAAAGTGTCCAGAGCATACCGATTTCGATCAGCGCCTTCGACGAGGAAGAATTGCTCCGCCGAGGGGTATCCAATGCGCTGGAAATGGCGCAATTTGTTCCTAATCTGGTCGGCTTGAACAATACCGGTCTGGGTTCGGCAAACTCCTATTATCTGCGGGGGATCGGCAATAGCGAAACGATCCCGACCTTTGATCCGCCGATTGGCACCTATGTCGACGATATTTATATCAGCCGCCAAAATGCCAATAATCTGTCGCTGTTCGACGTCCAGCGTCTGGAAGTCTTGCGCGGCCCGCAGGGCACGCTCTTTGGCCGCAACACAACGGGTGGCGCGGTCAATGTCTTTCTCAAGGAACCCGGCAATGAATTCGCCGGATTTGTCGAGGCGGGCTATGGCAGCTATGAAAAATATATGGCGAGAGCCTCTCTCGACATTCCGCTGGCGGACAGTTTCGCGGTCAAGGTTTCCGGATATTACCAGCAGGATGAGGGCTATGCCCAGAATACGACAACCGGTGAACGGGTGAATGAAAGTGATGGCTGGGGCGTTCGTCTCGGCTTTCGTGGCGAGCTTTCCGACACGGCCCGCTGGACCGGTTCCTACATGCACATCAATACCGAGGGCGCGAATATCCTGAATTTCGATTGCGACCCGGCGGATCCCTCCAATTGCGATGGGCGCTTTGTCACCACCGGCTATACCAAGGATGGCAATTTCGGTGGCCTGTTTACCGGCAAGAAGAATGATTTCGGACTCGGCAATAAAACCGACATGGATTTCATCTCGTCCAATCTGGAAATCGGCAGCGGCGAGGATATCTCGGTCAACATCATCACCGGCTATGTCTACACCGCTCAGGATTATGCGCTGGACTTTGCCGATGGCCGGGGCCTGCCAAGCCTTTCAAATCCGGTACCGGACGTGCTGGGTTATACGTTTGGCGGTTTCACCATCGCCAATGAAGGCGAGTTTTCCCAGTTCACCCAGGAAATCAAGGTGAATGCCTCGTTGGGAGACGGGCTGCTCGATCTGGTCGGCGGGGTCTATTATTTTGAAGAGGATAATTACAGCGATTTTGGTGACCTCTTCTCGATCAGCCTGCCATTCGCTCCGCCACCGGACGGCTTCCCGCTGATTCTTGCGGACCGCACATTGCGCAATTCGACCACGGCCTATGCCGGTTATTTGCAGGGCGACCTCAATGTCACCGACCAGATCAAGCTGACCGCGGGCATTCGCTATACCGACGAAACCAAGAAGTTCAGCATCAGTGACAACCGGGCCAGCTGCAACGACGGTACCCTCGAAGCAACCTGTATCGATGACCAGAATCTGACGGCGGCCAATGGTGCGGCAATCCCCCAGAGCCAGACCACGAAAATCTGGACTCCCCGATTCGCTGCCAATTACCAGCCGAGCGACGATCTGCTCTTGTTCGTTTCGGCGACGCGCGGCTTCAAGTCGGGCGGCTGGAACGCGCGCGGCACCGCGCCAAGCGAGCTCTTGCCATTCGGACCGGAGACCGCCTGGAACTATGAGGCGGGATTCAAGACGGAGTTGCTCGACAACCGCTTGCGGCTCAATCTGACGGCTTATTATCTCGACGTTTCCGATCTGCAGACGCCGGCTGCCTTTACCAGAGCCGATGGCTCGATTGCGTTCATCACCCGCAATTTTGCCGATTACGAGAATAAAGGCATCGAACTGGAAATCAATGCGGCTCCGGTGGACGGTCTGAACCTGTTCGCGTCCTTCGGCTATCAGGACGACAAGTATAAGATTGATGCCAATGCGCCCCTGCTCGACGCCTATGGCGTTTCTTCCGTCGCCAGCCAGCAGGCAAGTTGCCTGGCGCAGCTGGCAGCCGGACTTGTGCCAAGCGGCGGCGCCACCGAAGCGTCCAATTGCGGTGTCGGTATCGTGGCGCCGGACGGCAGTCTGGCAGAGCCGGTGCGAACGCCGAAATTCAATCTGGCGATCGGCGGCAGCTACGAGGCCGAGCTCGGCGGTGGCCTGTCGCTCATCCCGTCGGTCAATGCCAGCTGGCGTGACAAGAGCGAAGTCGGCACCAGCCAGTTCAGCCTGTTCAGCGGCTCAATTACCAGTTCGACCGGAACCGTCTTCGACTCCAACCCGTTCGGCGGCGATTTCATCACCGGCTCGTTCAGCGACAGCCGCTGGATCGTTAACGCCAATATCGTGCTGCGCAGTGATACGGGCTGGGCGCTGTCGGCCGAATGTTCCAATTGCCTCGACGAAGAGGCGGTCGAGTCCGCTCTGGCCAATTACAGCTATCTGAACCCGCCGCGCACCTTCCTGATCAAGGGACGGTTCGAGTTCTGATAGCCTGGCGGATAGATCGAGAAAAAAAGGCGGACCGTTTCGGTTCGCCTTTTTTGTTCTGGTATAATAGACTGGCGCAGTTATAGTTGTCCGGACAAATTTTGAGTAGTGAGGGCATATGGTATCTAGCACAGAAGAACGCGGTGAATTTGCACTCGGCTGGAAAGTGCTGTTTGCCAGTGTGCTTGGCGTGGCTTGCGGTGCTTCACCGCTTCCTTTCAACGTCATCGGCTTTACCGTCGAACCGCTGATCGCCGAATTTGGCTGGACCCGCACGCAGATATTGATGCCGGTCACCATCTTCGGGATCATCGCCTCGCTGCTCGCCCCGTTTTCGGCTCTCTGGCGGATAAATATGGCGTACGGAAAGTGGCGCTCTATTCGTTATTTGCCTTCGGGGTCTCCTTTGCGATGGTTGCGTTGACGCCGACCGCGCAAGTGACGTCGACTCTCTATATTTATTATGCCCTGTGGGTGCTGATCGGGCTGGTGGGCATCGGTTCTACGCCGGTCAGCTGGAGTCGCGCGATCAACCTTTGGTTCTACAAGCGACGCGGTCTCGCCCTCGGCATATTGCTGATGGGCACGAGCCTTGCCGCGATTACCGTTCCCAAGCTGGCGGTCTGGGGCATCGAGAATTACGGCTGGCGCTCGATGTTCGCCATCGTGGCGATTTTGCCCTTGGCCGTGGCGCTGCCTCTTGGCTATTTCCTGTTTCGCGAACCGCGGGCCGACGAGCGACCCCAGGCGATAGCGGCGTGAGCGGCAATCTGACCGGCGTGACGCTGCGGACAGCCATGAGGGACTATCGTTTCTGGCTGATCTGGATATCCATCGCAATTGTCGCAGGTTCGTTCGGCGGAGCATTCATCAACTTGCCGACGATGCTGGCCGATCGCGGGCTGGAAGCCCAAACCGCGGCCTCGGTCATGGGTGTTCTGGGCATCGGGATCTTTACCGGCAGGATAATCACCGGGATGCTTCTCGATCGCTTCTGGGCCGGTTTTGTGGCCTTTCCCCTGCTCTGCCTCCCCGCTATTTCCTGCTATATCTTGCTCGGCCACGAGATCGCATTTCCAATGGCCGCGCTGGCCGGTTTCCTTCTCGGTTTTGCTGCAGGCGCGGAGAGTGATCTCATTGCCTATCTGACCGGCCGCTATTTCGGCATGGCCCATTATGGCAAGATCTACGGCATGCTCTATATGCCTTTCGGCTTTTTCTCGGCTCTTTCTCCGATCATATACGCCAATGTCAGGGACACGACCGGCAGCTATGATCCGGTCCTGTCGGTTGCCCTGTTTGCCTTTTTCATCGGCGGCGCGCTTCTGATGCTGCTGGGCCGCTATCCGGAGAGTTTGCCGGAAGCCGAAGCGGCTCCCGCGGGCAAACTGGCTATGGAGGCAGGCTGATGGCGACAAAGGCGAACATGTCCGCGGCGGACCATATTGCCGAAACCGGGGTAACCGTGCTGACCGAGAGCGCCATTCTCGATTTCTATGCGCATGATATCTACCAGCGCGGTGCGGATCTGCTGGCGGTTGTCAGACCGAAGAACAAGCAGGAACTGTCGGCGGCCGTCGCGGCTGCTACCGCGCAGAATATCGCGGTGATTCCGCGCGGCGGCGGGATGAGCTATACGGGTGGCTATACGTCCAGCCGACCGGACGCGGTGCTCTTCGACCTGGCTTCGATGGACCGGATATTGGAGATCAACGAAACCGACATGACCGTCACCGTGGAGGCGGGTTGCACCTGGGCGATGCTTTATGAAGCGTTGCAGGCCAAGGGACTGCGCACGCCCTTCTGGGGGACATTGTCCGGGCTGAAAGCCAGCATCGGCGGGGGCATGAGCCAGAATGGCGTGTTCTGGGGCTCGGGCCGCTATGGTACCGCGGTACAAAGCTGTCTTGCGATGGAGGTGGTGCTGGCGGACGGAACAATTCTCGATACCGGCGCAAATTTCACCCGGCCCTATGGACCCGATCTGACCGGACTGTTTCTGGCAGATACCGGCGCGCTGGGTATGAAAGCGACAATCACGCTGCGTCTGATTCCGGAGGCTCAGGCCCATGGCTATGCCAGCTTCAGTTTCGAAAGCTATGAGGACACGCTGGCCGCATTGGGCGCGATAGACCGGTCCGGCGTTTCCACCGAATGTTTCGGTTTCGACCCGGGCCTCAACGCCATCCGGATGAAACGGGACAGCCTTACCAGCGACGCAAAAGCGCTGGGCAAGATGATGAAGAAACAGGGCTCGGTCTGGGGCGCGATCAAGGAAGGCGCAAAGGTGGTGGTTGCCGGGCGCGATTTCATCGACGAAGCCAAATATTCGCTGCACGTGCTGACCGAAGCGCGCCTGCAGGCAGCGGCCGATGATGACCTGGCGCGCGCGCGAAAACTGGCACTGGCGCATGGCGGGACCGAGACCGAAAATACGATCCCCAAAATTATCCGCGCCAATCCGTTCGGCCCGCTCAATTCCATGCTCGGCCCCGAGGGCCAGCGATGGGCGCCGATCCACGGTTTGCTGCCGCACTCGAAAGCCGTCGCCTGCTATGATGCCATCAAGGCATTGTTCGCGGAGCATGGCGGGGAAATGGACCGGCTGGGCATGTTTACCGGTACGCTGGTATCGGCGGTCAGCGGTTCGGGCGCGATTATCGAACCCTGTCTCTACTGGCCTGATGCCGCCAATCCGCTTCATCGCGATACGGTAGAAGACGCGCATCTGGCAAAGCTGCCGGTGCTGGAAAGCAATCCCGAGGCATGGGCCTTTGCCCAGCGCATGAAACAGGCGCTGGTTGACCTTTTCCACGATCATGGCGCGGTGCATCTGCAGATCGGTCGAACCTATCGCTATCGCGACAGCCTCGACCCGGCGGCGGATGCCTTGCTGGTTGATCTCAAGAAATCACTGGACCCGAGGGGGTTGATGAATCCGGGTTCACTGGGTCTCTAGAGGCCGATGGAGATCGATCGCAGACAGTTGATGGCCGCCGCGATCTGCGCTTCAACGCCAACAAGTCTTTTCGCGGGTGTACGGGAAAATGAAAATGAGAACAGCATGACAGACACGGTAACATATGCGGCGGTCGCCATGCAGCTGGCGGCGCGATCGGTAGAAAAACGCCCGACACGGCAGCCGCGCGCGCGCAGATGCTGGCAATGATCGGAGAACTGGAAAGCAAGATCCGCTCGGCCACGATATTCATCCGGCAATATGCCGGAAGTCCGGTAAAACTGGCGGTGCTGCCGGAATATCTTCTGACCAGCTATCCGGGACGTATTTCCATTCCCGAATTTGCCGACAAGGCGGCGCTTGAGGTGGACGGCCCGGAATATGAAGCCCTGGGGGCGATGGCGCAGCGGCTGAACATGTTCGTCGCCGGCAACGCCTATGAGACTGACCGGAATTTCCCGGGCCTCTATTTTCAGGCCTGTTTCATCATTGCCCCGTCCGGCGACGTGGTCCTGCGCTACCGCCGGCTCAATTCGATGTTCGCGCCGACGCCGCATGATGTCTGGACGAAATATCTCGATATTTACGGACTGGATGGCGTGTTCCCGGTTGCCCGGACCGCGATCGGCAATCTGGCCGCGATCGCTTCGGAGGAAATTCTCTATCCGGAAATCGCCCGCGCTCACGCCTTGCGCGGAGCGGAAATCTTCGTCCACAGCAGTTCGGAGATCGGCTCTCCGCTCGATACGCCCAAGGATATCGGCAAGCGCGCCCGGGCGCAGGAGAATATGGCCTATGTCATTTCTGCGAACACCGCCGGGATTGAAAATACCACGCTCCCGCTCGCATCGGCTGACGGCAACAGCATGGTCGTCGATTATAAAGGCAGGGTGCTGGCCGAATCGAACAGCGGCGAGACATTTACCGCCTTTGCCGACATTGATCTGGGAGCGTTGCGCGCCGCGCGCCGAAAGCCCGCGATGACCAATTTTCTCGCCCGTCAGAGGCTCGATCTTTTCGCCGCGACCTATGGTGAAATACGGATACAAGGGGCCGACGGGCTGATGAAAGACGGGAAGGCCCGGATTCCGGACCGCGACTATTTTTGCGCACGCAGGAAGAAGTGATTGAACGCATGATCAAGGAAGACCTGATATGAGCAGTGACAACAAGCTCGACGTAGCACCGCCCTATACGGCCGTGGCGCGGCACGGCGTTTCGCCAGAGCCATCGCATGACGAAATTGCGCGATTTGACTTCCTCGCCAATTTCAACAAATTTCTGTCCGGTGCGCTCGGACCGGGCAACAAGCTTGCCTACGATGCCCGCGTCCTGCCGAAGTTCAGGAAGGACCATGGACGGGAACCGAAAGACCGGTTCGAAATCCGCCACGCGATGAATGACGATCCCTTTCACCAGTTCTGGTCGGCGTTGAAACGCAATTCGATGGAGATGCGCCAGCAAAATGGGCGGGCGATCGCGCTGCGCCAGATTGACGAACTCAACGCCAAGGCACGGCAATATAACGAAGGCCGGGATACGCTGGAACTGAATCCCGAGATTGAAATTCCCCGCTACCAGAGCGCAGTCGATATCCACTGCATGCCAGGCAGCTATCATGGTGAGGAGCATCCCGGCGATGTCTCCACCGGTGCAAATTATGACAGCGGGCTGTTCGCCACCACGGCGGGCGGTTTGGGGGCTCTGTCCGACGGCGGTGGACAGGCGCTGGTCGAATGGATCAGGAAGACCCGGCCCGGCTGGGAACCGCGCCGCGTGCTCGATATCGGCTGTACCATCGGTCACAATATCGTTCCGCTGGCACTGGCTTTTCCGAATTGCGAGATCATCGCGATTGATACGGCGGCGCCAGTCTTGCGCTACGCTCACGCTCGGGCGCAATCGCTGGGCGCTACCAATATCCGGTTCATACAGGCGAATGCCGAAGATCTCTCACGCTGGGAAGACGGCAGTTTCGACTGGGTGCAGACGACGATGTTCCTGCATGAAACCAGCGGCAAGGCTTTGCCGAAGATATTATCCGAGGGCTATCGCGTGCTCGCCGATGACGGGCTGATGTTGCATCTCGAGCAGCCGGAATATCATGACGGCATGCCCTTGTTCGAACAGTTTCTGCGCGACTGGGATGCTTTCAACAATAATGAACCTTTCTGGTCCTCGATGCACGCGCTCGACATGAAGGGCGAAATGGTGGCAGCCGGCTTTGCACGCGAGGAGCTGTTTGAAACCGGCGTACGCGCAGTCGTTGACCGGGATATTTTCCCCGAAGCGCCGACCGGCGAGGACGAGGATCATGGGCGGGCAGCCTATTGGCATGCTTATGGTGCCTGGAAAAATTCGAGCGAGATGCAGGAGGCCGCAGAATGAGCGAAGCAGCATTTGACTGGATGGCGGCGGCCAATAAAAAGGCCAAAGGCAAGCGCCCCGAATATTTCGATGCGCCCCAGGACGAGAGAATGCTCTCGATCCTTATGGCGGTGGTGGGTGAAGTTTCGGTCCTGCGTGAGCGGATGGATACCGTCGAACGGCTGCTCGACGCCAAGGGTACGATTTCCCGCGACGATATCGAAACCTATGTTCCCGACAAGGATGCCGCCTATGAGCGCGGTGTGATGATCCGTGAATATATCTACAGGGTGATGCGCGGACCGCACCAGATGGTCGAAGAGCTGAGGCAGGCCGAACCGCCTGTGGAAGACGTAAGCCGGGAACTCAAGGAAATCTGAGCAGTATGCCTGTCGGCTACGGGCGGCGGCCCTAGAAAGGCTTTACCGCACCAAGGAAGCATACGCCGGCGATCGTGATCCAGTAGATATAGGCAGCAAAGCGCGCCTGGGCGATTTCCCGCTCCAGTGCCGCTTCCTGCACGGGGTCCGGCCCCTGCGCCAAGATACGGAAGCGTTCCGTCCAGCGCCGCATCACCAGACGCAGGAACAGGCCAATGCACAGGGCAAAGGCATAGAGCGCAATCTTGGCAGGATACCAGTGGTTGCCTTCACCCGACACGATCGGACCGCTGCCCTGGAACGCCAGATAGGACAGGACGAACAGGGCGATGATCAGGGGATAGCGGAGCTTCTCCTCGATCATCGTGACGGTAATGCCGATATTGGTTTCCCGCTTGATGAAGGCGGTCCACGTCATGGCCAGCCAGATTGCGAAAAACAGCCACATCCACCAGATACCGCTGCCTTCGAGCATCGGAACAAAACCGTAAAGCTTGCCCATGTGCAATCCGAGAGGGAGCAGCAGCACAATGCCTGTGCGCGCCAATATGTCGATGCGATAGGCGGTTTCCATATGGCGCTTGCGCTCGTCGAGCGACAGATTGCGGTTGGTGACATTATAGCTTGTCTGGAACACGCCCCATTCGCCGCCGAGCCAGTAAACCATCGCCAGGATATGAATCCAGCGCAAAATGCTCAGTTCGTTTACGGTCAGAAATTCCATGGCCTGATTCCCCGTCTATCGCCAAAAGTCGCTAATAACTTGTCCGGACAAATTATTCTTGGCAATCGGATAATCGGCTGGCATGACAAAGACAAGGAGAAATTGGCATGAAGCATCGCATCATCGAAGGCCGTCTGGATTATACATCGCGCAAACCCGGAATGGAGGGGAAGAATCGGGGCTTCGAGACCTTCATGTTTACGCGGCACGGCGACGGCAAGGTGACGCTACGTGCCCATTGCGAAATTGAAGAGCCGGAGCCAACGGTGATGCGCGACGTCATCTATTCGCTGGACGAGAACAGCCAGCCAATGGATTTGCATGTCCGGCTCACAGTTGGCGATGCTTTCATGGGATCCGGCTGGATGCGCTTCGACGGAACCGATGTAGAGATGGAAAGCTTTGGACCGTCTATCGGGCGCCTGTCGCAGCGGGTGAAGGCGGAACTGCCGCTGACCGGCTTCGGCACGCATCCGATCGCGTCCGACGGCTATATGCTCTCGACACTCCAGTGGCAGGACGGGGACAAGAAATTGTTGAATTTCTATCTGCCTTCCCCCGATCATCGCGGCGCCACGCCCCCGCAAATTGCCCAGGTAAAAATCGGTGCACTCTATATCGGCAAGGAGGAGGTGACGGTTCCGGCGGGCACCTTCGCCTGCAAGCATCTGCAGTTCATCGATGATGCCAGCATCGTTCCCGGCACGGGCGGTATGGCTGGCGAACATCCCCCTTATGACGTCTGGATCACCGATGATGAGGACGGCATTTTCGTACAGGGCGGCGTCGGCGGTTATATGATGACCTGGTACGAGCTGGTCGAGCTGAAGCGCTGAAGGTCAAATGCGCGCGATGAAAGTCTTGATCATCGGAGCCGGGCTCGGCGGACTGACGGCAGCAATTGCGCTGCGGCAGCAAGGGATGGATGTCGAGGTCCACGAAGCGGCTGGCAGGCTTGAGGAAACCGGTGCAGGCCTGACCCTCGGCCTGGGTGCTCAACATGTATTCCGCGCGCTGGACCTGCAGGGCGCTGTTGCGGACAGAGCCTGCCCCGCAGGTGTCCTGCCGTTTCTCCACTACAAAAATGCCCGGCTGTTGATGGGTGATTTTGACACGGGCGACGGACGGGCGGATGACGGAACGGCCGATATAGTCCGCCACATCTACCGGGCCGATCTGCAACAGGTCCTGATTGCCGCGCTGGAACGGCTCGGCGGTCGCATTTTTACCGGTCACAAGCTGGTCGACTTTGCAGAAAGTGGCGACAAGGTGACCGCGAAATTTGCCAGCGGAGAGACGGCCACAGGCGATTTGCTGGTGGGGGCCGATGGTGTCCGATCCGCCGTTCGGGCGATACTCTGGCCCGGCGACCAGCCGCGTTTTACCGATCATGTCGCCTATCGCTTTCTGGTTCCGATGGACTCGGCACGCCCGTTTATGGCGCTGGGACGCAGCGCCATTTTTATCGGTCCGCAGCGGACTTTCAACCGCTACACCATGTGCAACGGCGAAGTCGTCAACTGCGCCGGACTTGTGGAGACGAAGGAGCCGGTGCCGGAAGGCTGGTCGATCGGTGCCACGCAAGCCGAACTGGCACAGGCATTTGAAGGATGGCATGAGGATGTGCGTGGTCTGATCGGGCACGCCTCAAATATCATCAAATGGGGTCTCTACGATCGCAAACCACTGGCCAGCTGGTCGCGCGGACGGACGGTGTTAATGGGTGATGCAGCGCACGCCATGCTCCCTTTTCTGGGCATGGGCGCGGCCATGGCGATCGAGGACGGCTATATTCTGGCCCGGGCACTGACGCTGGAATCCGATACAGACTTGGCAATTGCGCGCTACAAAGCCGCGCGGCAACCGCGCACCGAACAGGTCCACGCCGCATCCCTTGTGCAGGGCCAGGTTACGCAGGCGATAGATCCGGACCTGTTCAAACCGGCCTCCGCGCCGATGAACAATATGGAGATGATGGCGTTCAATCCGGTCACCGCCCCTTTGTAGGGCGCAGCCGATCAATCCGGTCGGATCAGGATTTTCCCGAAATGAGAGCCGCTCTCGAGATGGCGAAAGGCCGCCGGCGCGTCCGAGAAGGAAAATTGCTGGTCGACGGGATTGCTGATGCCATGTTCGGCGATCACTGCAATGGCCGCGGCTGTCATTGCGCGGCTACCCGACGCAATGCCCTTGATCGTTATATTCTTGCCGATGATTGCACCCTGACTGGCGCTCGCCGTGGCCTGGGGTGTTCCCGATAGCGCGCCCACGGTGCCTATGCGACCGTTCACTCCGGTGGCCGCGACCGTTTCTCCCAGGGCAGGAAAACCGAGCGTGTCGACCACAACGTCCGCGCCGCGACCGCCGGTCTCTTCCAGCAGGGCGGCCGCCCAATCCGGTCGTTTGCGATAGTTGATGGCATAGTCGGCCCCCATTTCTTTCGCGCGCGCCAGCTTCTCGTCGCTGGATGAGCTAATGGCAAAATCGGCGCCCAGTGCCTTGGCCAGCTGCAGGGCGAAAATCGATACACCGCCGGTTCCCTGGGCGAGGACGAGCTCGCCTGGCTTTACCGCGCCGAACACGACCATGGCGTGCCAGACGGTTCCGGCGACAACCGAAAGCGAAGCAGCGGTCTGGTCGTCGACGGCATCGGGCAGAACAACGGCGGCGCTGGCCGGAAGCGAGATTTTCTCGGCCAGCCAGCCATCGGCTGTCACACCGAGATCGGCTCCGAAAATTCCGAAATTATAGGGGCCATCGAGCCAGTTCAGAAAATGCGGCGCTGTGACCCGGTCGCCGATGGTGAAACCGGAGACGCCTTCGCCGATCGCTTCGACCACGCCGATGCCGTCGGACAGGGGAATACGATTTTTGGCAGATCGCTGCCATAGTCGCCTGCCAACACCATAAGATCGCGGTAGTTAAGCCCGCTCGCCGTGACCTTGACCAGCAATTCACCGGCTCCGGCTGCGGGTTCCTCCCGCTCGGCCATGCGCAGGCCGTCAATTCCGGTGCGTGCACCGATTTCCCAAACTTTCATCAATCAGGCTCCTTCGCGCAACGGCGCAAAAATTCGTTCTATGAATATTTTCATCTTCGCTTCCCGGTCTGCAGAATCCGGCTCGCGACCTTCCAATGTCATGAGGCGTTCCTCCTGCACCCACATCTCCTGCGCCATGTTCATGATAACGGCGACGAACCGGTCCATACCCGGATCGTCGAAAAATTTCGGTTTGCCATCGGGACCGTAGATGTCCTTTGGCGTGCCATCGGGTTTGAAAGCGGGTTCTGTCATCATCGTTTCCAGGCCCCGAAACCGAACCACATGATACCTTCGGCAAGCCGGCCGGTTGTTTCGCTGTCGACCGCATTTGCGGCTTCATCTGCGATGGCATCGGTCACTGCATCGGCCCCGTAGACGCCGATGCTGGGGACAACGAACTGGAAATAATCGTCCGGGTCGAAGCCACCCTTCTCGCAAAGCTCTTTGGGGTCTTCATCCCGGAAGCCCTTGTAAAAGGGTTCGTTATTATACCAGCTGTCCCAATCGAGATAGAAACCGTCGAAAGCGTTCATCTGCCCGTTCGGCGGCAGTTCCATGTGCAATAGCAGACCGCCGGGCTTGAGCACCCGATAGGCTTCCTTGAAAGCCGCTGTGCGTGCCTTCCTTGAAAGTTCGTGCAGGAACATCGACGAGAAAACGAGATCAAAGCTCGCGTCTTCATAGTCCAGCGCCTCGGCAGACATCTGCTTGAAATGGATTTCCTGCCCCTGCATCTTGGCGCGCGCCGAAGCATAGCGCAGTCCCCCGGCAGCCGCGTCGATGGCTTCGACATGGGCTTCGGGGTAAGTCTGTTTCCATGGCAGGGTATTGTGGCCGATGGTGCAGCCGGTATCCAGAATATGTTCCGGCCTGAAATCCGGGAATTTGCCCGATACATAAGCAGCCATCGAGAGTCCGATATCGTCGAGATTGGCACCCATCAGTCCCATGGAAAAGACGGCTAGCCCCTGATCATAGACGGCCCCGGCTTCGAGCGAATCTCCGCCGCGTGTATAGCTGCCGGGCATCAGATGCACCTCGATGCCGTCGATATTGCGCGGGATGTCGAGATCGGGGTTGAGCGTCAGCGAGCCGGAAGCCCCCTCGACCTTTGCTGCCTCGGCCTCCATCCGCGCGATATCGCGGGCCACCACGGAACCCGCAGCGTTCCAGACCATTTTCTGCGCCTGCACCCGCATGGCAGAATAGATATTGAAGGCAGCATCGCCGCGCAGCGCCTTGTGGGCCTCGTTGCTGGTTTCGGGTGGACGGCCGGTCTCGCGGGCAAAGGCGGGTGCCGCCCGTTTGTCATAGGCCGTTCTCAGATCCCCCGCGAGGTCATTGAGTATGAAAGAACGGATACCGGAGACGAACCGTCCCCGCGCCGCCTCGTCGGGTTTCAGTTCCGGTTTCATCGGATGCTGCAGTTCTACGCCCATTTTGCCATGCTCCTATGCTAGTCGTTGCTCGTCACATAAAGTCCGTCGATCGGGTGTGCCGTCGCGGAACCATTGCCAGGTTCGCGCTCTTGATTGTCCGTTTCCGGCCATCTCGATCATTTCGGTATAGCGTTCACCCGGCGCATCGTTCCGGTCAAGTCGCAACAATATCAGCCCGTCGCTTTCCCAGCCATAGCCTGAGAAGCGGTCGGTTTCCCAATAGAGCCGGCCGTCCCGATAAACGCCGCCAAATTCGAAATGCTGCTTGCGGCCGTCGGCCCAGATCAGGTCATTATGCTGGATGTAGGCAAATTCGCCGTCGTCCGGAAATTCGCAACGGGTAAGCGTGCGATGCTCGTCGAGCAGATTGCCTTCACTGTCCTGATGGCGATAGATACCATCCAGCGGCCTTCATGCGCCAGCATATTTGGCATATTCTCGGCCATCAGGCGCGCCAACCGCTCACGGGCGACCGTCGCCCACAAAATTCTCTTCGGCGAAATCCTGTATCCGTGCCGGCGTTGCGGTCTGGCGGATCAGCGCCTGCTTGCGGAAGAAGCGGGTGAGCCCGCTCTCGCCCATACGCGATGGACCCATGCCGGACATTTTGAAGCTCGAATTTTCCGCGTCCCAGACCATTGCCGTCATCGATCCGTCGTTGATCGAGATGCGCCGGCTTCCAGCCGGGTGCCAACCGCCTCCGCTTCTGCTGTGCTGCCCGCCAGAACCGCTGCGGACAGGCCATAGATTGTGTCATTGGCCTGAGCGATCGCCTCTTCGACGTCGTCAAAGGGGATGACCGGCAGCACCGGCCCGAAGCTTTCATCGCGGACGATGGCCATGTCCGGCGTGACATCGGCGATCACTGTGGGTCGCAAATAGGTGCCGCCGCCCAATATTTCGACGGTTCCCCCGGCCAGAATGCGCGCACCTTTTTCCTTCGCTTCAGTAATCTGCTCGGCGATTTTCTGTCCTTGCGGCGCGAAGATAAACGGACCGATCTCGCCTGGTGGATATCCGGATAGTTGAGTCGCACTTTCTCCGCTTCGTTTACCAGGGTCTCGAGGAATTTGTCGTAGATCGGGCGGGCCACATAGAGCCGTTCGATCGACTGGCACGCCTGTCCGGTCGCGAGGATGCTGGCCCGGAGCGCTGTTCTGGCCGCTTCGACGGGATCGGCGCTGGCCATTATGATCATCGGATCCTTGCCGCCCAGTTCGAGATTGGCGGGAATGAACGCCTCTGCTGCGGCCACTGCAACCTTGCGACCGGTCGCAACCGAGCCGGTGAAACAGACATAGTCGACATTGGCGACCAGAGCCTCGCCGGTGGCGGCATCGCCGACGATAATCTCGAGTATTTTGCCAGTTCCGGGACCTCGGCGATACTCGCCCGCAACGGTTCGACAAATCGCGGTGTAATCTCGGAAGGCTTGATCAGCGCGGCGCAGCCGGCGAATAATGCCGGGATCGCGTCGATGGTGCTGAGCGTCATCGGAAAGTTCCACGGGGCTATCGCACCGAACAATGCAAAGGGAACCAGCCGCGTGCTGTTGATAACGGTCGGGTTGGCCGACTGGATTTCGGAAGGCGAGTGGCGCGCGATAATCTCGGGGGCCTGTTCGGCCCAGCGCCGGATCGTCCCCGGCACGCCGCCGACCTCGATTGCCGCGATGCCCGCCCTGCCGGTATCGATGGTCAGCTGGCCGATGATCGCGCCGGCATGTTTCTCTATCGCATCAGCCCAACGCAGCAGGATGGCGCTGCGTTCGGCAAGCGCCATGGCGGCCCATTCGGGCTGGTGCCGGCGCAGGCGTTTGGCGGCAGCGGCGACCCCCTCGCTGTCCACGGGGGTGAATTCATAGTCCGCTTCACCGGTGCGGGGATTGCGGACCTTCATTGCTGCGATCTCCAGCTGCTGACGATGGATTCGCCGGTCGCAAAGCCGATTTCCCGGCGTGCGGCGAGGCCGGCAATCAGCGTTTCAAATGCGGCAATGCGATAGGGCAGGCCCATGATATAGGGCGTGAGGTGCATCGGCATCATCCGCCCGCCGAATTGATCCGCTTCGCCGAGTAGCCAGTCGGCCGCATCGGTCATCTGCTGCGCGTAGCTGTCTACCGATTGTTGCTGGACATTGATGATCTGCCGATCCGACAATTCATGGTTGAGCGGCAGGTTGGTAATCTCGCCGGCCGGTGTCTGAAAGCCATAGGGCAATTCGTCATTGGCCCAGTCGCACATATAATCGAGACCGGCACCGGCCAGTAATCTGGCCGTGTTGAAGCTTTGTGACCGGGCAATCGAGAGCCAGCCGCGGGGCCGGTCGCCGGTCGCTTTTTCAAGGCTGTCGAGCGATTGCATGATCAACGCCTTTTCGTCTGCCTCGCCCAATCCGCTGGCAATGGTGCCGTTCATGTCGGTGCTATGGGCGACAATCTCGTGTCCGCCCGCCAGGATATCCGCGATCAGCTCGGGATAGCGTTCGGCGACTGCACTGTTGGTTGCCACCGAAATTCTGGCGCCCACTTTCTCGAACGCGCCAAGCAGCCGGTAAATGCCTATTCTGGTGCCGTATTCCCGCGCGGTATAATGGCGATAGTCGGGATAGGCGGTCTGCATGTGACCCGGCGCGCGAAACGGATCATCACCGGGAATCATCGGAAAATATTCCAGACTGATGACCGGCCAGATCAGCAGCTTCTTGGCATCCGGCCATTGCAGCGGTTTGCGCTCGAAAAAATTCGAATAGGGATAATAGTCGTGATCCATCCCGCGGCCACGTTTCGGATATTCCAGATAGCTCGGATCAAGGCTCATGCGTTTTGCTCCCGGAAACGATCGACGATGTCGCCGGCCTTTGTAATCCAGGCCCGGCCATCGCCGGCGATATGTTCGAGCACCGATTCAAAGGCGCCGATACGGTGAGGCTGACCGATCAGATAGCTGTGCAGCGGGATGCACATGACCGTTCTGGACGCTTCGCCCTCTTCTGCCAGCCGGTCATATTGCCGGATCAGCGTGTCGGCATATTCGCGTGGTGACATATTGTAGATGAAAAAGCCGTAATGGTCGTTGACCTCGAGACTGTAAGGGATAGCGGTCAGCTTCCCCGATTTCACTTTCACGTCGGTGGGCTGGTCATCATGATAGAGGTCGCAGGTATAGTCGAGACCATATTCGGCGATCAGGTCGAGCGTGCGGGGCGTGTGGGTGAGTGCCGGCGCCAGCCAGCCGCGGATCCGCTGACCGGTGGCGCGCTCTACCGTCTCAATACTGTCTTCGATGATCGCGCGTTCCTGCGCTTCGTCCATCCCGTAGCTGTAGCGCGTATTGTAGATGCCATGGCTGAAAAACTCCCAGCCGCGCTGGCTCGCATCTTCGACCACTTCGGGAATATGGTCGCAAAGCGCCACCGACAGGCTGACCGAGCCGGGGAAGCCGTGTTTGCTCATCATCTCGGCCATGCGCCAGTGCGACACGCGGTTGGCATGATCGCGATGGGAATAGCCGACCACATCGGGATGCGGCTTTGCCCAGCTTTTACGATGCGGATTGACCGCGGGGTCGAGTTCGTAAAATTCGAGATTGGGCGCCACCCAGACGGCGCAGGTCTTGCCGTCCGGCCATTCGATCCTGGGCCGGTTGCGGTAGGGCAGATAGTCATAAAGGCCGGGATCGGCTTTCTGCATCTCCCCCATCATCGCGCTTCCAGCCAGTCGATCACCGTCTGCACCGGTTCAACATCGGCATATTTGATCTGCAAGTCCGTCAAATTGGCAAAATGGTAGCTTTCGTGCTTGTCGGCACAGGTTTCGATCGGGACTATCGTGCGATAACCGTAGCTGAGCGCATCAACGGCGGTTGCCCGGACGCAACCGGAGGTCGAGCCGCCGGTGACCACAACCGTATCGACCTTGTGCCAGACCAGATAGCTCGCCAGCTGCGTTTCAAAAAAGCGCTTGGCATCCGCTTGGTATATTGCAGGTCATTGGGACCGACTTCGCAACGCGGATCCAGTTTGTGCCGCTCGCTGCCATATTTGATATTCTGAAGCGAATCTTCGGTATCGGTGCGCGTGCCCCAGACCCCGGCGTCGCCGGCGTCATTCTTGTAGGCGACCTGGCTCCAGATCACGGGCATGTCCTTCGCCCGCGCCAGATTCGAAATCCTGTTGATATAGTCGATCTGTCCGGGATCGGTCTCATAAGCGGTCTTGAACATGTCGGTCCGCGTATAGGCTTGCTGCACATCGACATTGACGATCGCCAGTTTTTCGCCAAATCCAAATTTTTTACGGGCAGGATTACCAATCACCTGGTCGAAGATTTCTCTCGCTGTGCGGCCATCTTCCACCATTTTGGTACCAATAAGCGTCATAATTTTTGTACTCCGGATTCGAATAAAGCATCTTAATCACAAGAAAAAGCTTGTCGAGACATATTTGTCCGGACAAATTGGGGTTTATGATTACACGCCACTTTATCGACGTCGAGTCCAACGGCAACAAACGCCGTGTCCATTATCGCTTGTCGGGTAGCGGGCCGGTGTTGCTGATGGTGCACCAGAGTCCGCGCAGTTCAAAGGAATATGAACCCCTGATGCGAAAATGGGGGAAATATTTCACCTGTATCGCCCCTGATACGCCGGGTTTCGGCCAGTCGGACCGGTTGCCCGGAACGCCCGATATCAATGACTATGCCGACGCGCTGATCGAATTTCTCGATGCACTGGGTGTCAAAAAATGCGCGGCTTACGGCTTCCACAGTGGCGGGATCATTCTGGTCACGGCGGTCAAGCGTCACGCGAATCACTTCACGACTTTGGCGATCGGCGGCTATGCCATATGGACGCCGGAAGAGATGGAGCTGTTCAGCCAGCAATATCTGCCCGAATTCCACCCTTCAAAATATGGCGAGCATCTGGTCTGGTTATGGAGCCGGATTTTGGAGCAGAGCTGGTTTTTCCCGTGGTTTGCAGCCGATAACCAACATCGTCTGTCGGTGGCCCATGCCGATCCGCTACGCGTGGATGCCGTGGTCCGGGAAATGCTGGATGCCGGCAATGCCTATCAGTTTGGCTATGGGGCTGTTCTGCGCGCGCCGCGCGATATTCCGGCGGTGGATGCAGACGTGCCACCCTGCCTGATCAGCGCCTATCAGGGGGATCCGTTGCAGGATCATATCGACCGGCTCGGCGAATTGCCGCCATCATGGTCGGCCCGCAAGGTTGCGACGCCGGACGACCATCAGCACCATAGTCTGGCGCATCTGCGGCAGACAGAAACGCCGGTGACCGGTCCCTTGAACGATGTCACGGACGAAGGATTCATTCATATTGAATCCGACGGTTTTGACGGACTGATACACTGGTGCGGCAACCCAGCGGCATCTACTCTGGTGCTGCATGCGCCGGGCCGGGCTGCACCCAGGAAAACCGGAAGCGACGCCGTGTATATCGACATGGCCGGGCACGGCTTGTCGGATGACTGGCAAGGCCAGGCCCCTACAGACTGGTCTGGCTGGGCGAATCTTGTCGAAGCCTGCGCAAAACGGCTCGGTACGGATGATGTCCGGTACGAGACCCTGCCTGCTGGTGAGGCGGATTTGCTCTACCCCGATCTTTCGCCGGACCGCTTTGGCTCTTACCTGACAAAAGCATGGCAGATTGTCCGGGCGGCGGAGATATTCGAACCATGGTATGAGGCAACGGCGGCCCACGCCGTTCCGTTCGATCCCGAAAATCTGGAACCGCACATGCTGGCCGAACGGCATCTCGAATTGCTGAACGCCAGAGCGGCCAAGGAATATCATCTCGCATTACAGAACAGACAGATACGCTAACGAAGGAATAAATTATGGGAATTCGCGAAAACATGCCCCTGCTGGCGCGCCACGAAGGCGTTTGGGATGGTACCTATAGCTATTTCAACGCGCAGAACGAAAAGATTGACGAGCATGCATCGCGCTTGCTCTGCCGCTTTCCCGATGATGAGAGCAAGGCACCTTATCACCAGACCAACCATTATACATGGGCGGACGGCAAGACCGAGATTCGCGAGTTCCCCGCCGAATATCGCGACAATCGTATCTGGTGGAACAATGACCTGATCATCGGCTGGGCCGCCGAAGTGCCGCTGGATGAATATAACCGCACCGTGATGCTCTACTGGCAACGCACTGGCGATCCTTCGCTTTATCTCTACGAACAAATCCAGATCAGCGACGACGGGCAAAACCGGTGCCGGACCTGGCACTGGATTCGCGACGGCAAGCTGGAAACGCGCACCGCGATTCAGGAAACTTTCGTAACCAAGGACTGGCGCGCGATCGACAAGGAAATGGGGCTGGGCATCTGAAACAGGCGCTGACCCTTTTCGACAAATTGTGGCGCAGCCATGTGGTGGCCGATTTGCCTGGCGGCGGAGCGCTGATAGCCATCGACCGGGTGTTCCTGCACGAGCGTACCGGAGCGGCAGCGCTGAATTCGCTTGCGGAAGCCGGTCGCAAGGTCGCCGATCCGTCTCGGGTGTTTGCCGTTACCGATCATATTGTCGACACGCGGCCGGGCCGCACGGACCAGACGCTGATGCCCGGTGGTCAGGCCTTCATTACCGAGACACGCGCCGCGGCCAGGGCAGCGGGGATCACATTGTTCGATGTCAATGATCCCGACCAGGGGATCGTCCATGTGATATCGCCGGAGCTTGCCATTGTTCTGCCAGGTACCACGGTCATTGCGCCGGACAGCCATACCTGCACGCAGGGGGCCTTTGGTGCTCTGGCATGGGGCATCGGTTCCTCGGAGGCCGAACATGCCATGGCGACCGGTACGCTGCGCCTGTCCAATCCAAAATCCATGCGGGTGACGTTCACGGGCAAGTTAGCCGCCGGAGTTACGCCGAAAGATATGATCCTGACCCTGCTGGCGCACCATGGTGCGGCCGGCGGCAAGGGGCATGCCGTGGAATTTGCCGGAGAAGCGGTGTCGGCGCTGGATATGGAAGGACGGATGACCTTGTGCAACATGGCGACGGAATTTTCCGCCATGTCCGGCTTCATCGCGCCGGACGACAAGACGTTCGAATATCTCGAAGGTCGTCGCTATGCCCCCTCGGGTGACCAATGGCAGCGGGCTTGCAACCATTGGCGGGAACTGGTCGGTGATAGCGAGGCGGTCTTCGACCAGGAGATCGAAATTGATGCGGGCGCGATCGCGCCGATGGTGAGTTGGGGTACCAATCCCGGCCAGACATGCAGCATTGACGGTGCCGTCCCGGTCGACGCCCCGCCAGCACCTCTCGCTTATATCGGCCTGACGGCGGACCAGCCGATCAGGGGGGTGCCGATCGACGCTGCGTTCATTGGCAGTTGCACGAACAGCCGCCTGTCCGATTTGCGCCGGGCTTCCGCCCTGCTCAGGGGGCGGAAAATCGCCGAGGGAATCAAGGCGATCTGTGTGCCCGGCTCCACCCGTGTCAAGCGCGAGGCAGAAGCGGAGGGGATCGACCGGATTTTCACCGATGCCGGGTTCGAATGGCGCGAGAGCGGCTGTTCCATGTGTTTTTACGCAGGGGGCGAAAGCTTTGCGGCCGGTTCACGGGTGATCTCTACGACCAATCGCAATTTCGAAAGCCGCCAGGGGCCGAATGTCCGGACCCATATTGCCAGTCCGGAAACGGTGGTTGTCAGTGCTCTCGCCGGCATGATCTCCGATCCCCGGGACCTGTTGGAAAGCGAGCTGGTCTGATGGCGAAAGCTTTTGAAATCCTGATCTCGCTGCCGATGCCGCTGATCCGCGACAATATCGACACCGACCAGATCATTCCATCGCGCGAGATGAAGAGCACCGGCAAGACCGGCCTCTCCGACGGCCTGTTTGCCGGCTGGCGCTACACCGAGATAGGCGGTCGCGAGCCCGATACCGATTTCGTGATGAACGATCCGGTCTATGCTGATAGCCAGATCATTCTGGGCGGCACCAATTTCGGTTCGGGTTCAAGCCGGGAACATGCGGTCTGGGCGCTTTCGGAATATGGCTTCCGCGCGGTGATCGCGCAAAGCTTCGCGCCCATTTTTGCCGGAAATTGCGTGCGCAACGGAATCCTGCCAGCGATATTGGATGCCGCTGCGATCACGACGATCGAACGGTCCAAGACAGCGGTCACCGTCGACCTGCGTGCCCAGACCATCGCAACCGCCGACGGCCAAATCTGGAGCTTCCCGATTGAGGCCGAGGCAAAGGCGATGCTGCTGGAAGGACTGGACGCTATCGATCTCAGCCTGAAAATGGCCGATGAAATCACCGCATGGCAGCAGGCTGACCGCGCCATGCGACCGTGGATATATCTAGGAGCAAACAGATGAGCAAATCCGTGACGATCAGCGAAGTCGGGCCGCGCGACGGCCTGCAAAGCGTGGATCGTGTCATGGCAACTGAAGCGAAAAAGGCCTGGATCCGGGCCGAAGCAGAGGCTGGCGTGAGCGAGATCGAGGTCGGCAGCTTCGTGCCGCCTTCGCTGCTCCCGCAGATGGCCGATACGGCGGAGATTGTCGCTTTTGCCAAGACCATCCCGAATCTCGACGTGGTGGCGCTGATACCCAATCTGAAGGGCGCCGAGCGCGCCATCGCCTGCGGTGTTGATAAGATGTCGATCCCCTTTTCCATGTCGGAAACCCACTCGATCAACAATGTCCGCAAAGATCATCCGGCGATGCTGGCGGAGATCAGGGGCATCGCCGATCTGGTCGCGCAGCAGCCCGAGGGCCAGCGCCCCCATTTCGAAGTCGGCCTGTCGACCGCTTTCGGCTGCACGCTCGAGGGGCCTGTGCCGGACGACCAGATCGTCCGTCTGGCTGAAGCGGCGATGGAGGCCGGTGTCGCCGAATGCGGCCTCTCCGACACCACGGGCTATGCCAATCCCGCGCAAGTGACGCGGCTGGTGCGCAAGGTGAAGGCGGCAATCGGCGCGGACAAGCTCAATACATTGCATCTCCACAACACGCGGGGGCTGGGTCTGGCAAATGTCATGGCCGGCCTGACTGAAGGAATCACCACCTTCGACAGTTCGCTCGGTGGCCTTGGCGGATGTCCGTTCGCGCCGGGTGCTTCGGGCAATATCGTGACCGAAGACCTGGTGTTCATGCTGGAAGCGATGGGCATCGACACCGGTATCGATCTGGAAAAATTGCTCAAAGTGCGTGATATCGTGGCCGAAGCGCTTCCCGGCGAGCCCCTGTACGGCTTCACCCCAGACGCAGGCCTTCCCCTTGGATTTGAGAAAGCAGCAGCATGAACCAACCGACTCCCCTTGCAGGCCTGAAAGTCATCGAATTCACCCATATGGTGATGGGGCCGGCGGTCGGCGCGATTCTCGCCTCGCTGGGCGCGGACGTCATCCGTGTCGAACCGATCGGCGGCGACCGGACCCGCAATCTGGTCGGCTCGGGATCGGGCTATTTCCCGATGTATAACCGGCACAAGCAGAGCATCTCGCTCAATCTGAAGGATCCGGAAGGGCTGGCTATCGCGCGAAAACTGGTCTCGGACGCTGATATCCTGATCGAAAATTACCGTCCCGGCGCGATGGACCGTCTGGGACTCGGCTATGAGGCGCTGTCCGAAAATAACGAGCGTCTGATCTACTGTTCGGAAAAAGGCTTTCTTCCCGGTCCCTATGAAAACCGCACGGCGCTCGATGAGGTTGCGCAGATGATGGGCGGACTTGCCTATATGACGGGGCCTCCCGGCCAGCCGTTGCGCGCCGGTTCCAGCGTCATCGACGTGACCGGCGGGATGTTCGGCGTCATTGCCATTCTTGCTGCCGTCGAGGAACGCCATCGCACCGGCAAGGGGCAGAAAGTACAAAGCTCGCTGTTCGAGACCACCGTCTATCTGATCGGCCAGCATATGGCGCAGAAGGCGGTCACCGGAAAAGCTGCCGACCCGATGCCCGCACGGATTTCGGCCTGGGCGATTTACGATGTGTTCCAGACAAAGGATGATCCGATATTCATCGGCGTGGTCACCGACGCTCTATGGGAGAAATTCTGCAAGCTCTTCGCGCTGGACGAACTATGGGCCGACGAAAGCATTCGCGAGAACAACAATCGTGTGGCCGCGCGCGACCGGATCATGCCGCAGATCCGCGAGCTGGTGGCGACCTACAGGCGCGATGATCTGATCGCCCTGCTGGACGGCACCGGCCTGCCTTTTGCCCCCATCGCACGCACCGAGGACATGTTCGATGATCCGCATCTGACCGCCAGTGGCGGGCTGGAAGACGTGACCCTGGTCGATGGCACGCAGACCAGGCTGCCGGCCCTGCCGATCGAAATGAACGGCACCCGCCCCTCGGCTGCGGCCACGCTGAAGACGGAAGGGGCCGATACCGGCTCCCTGCTGGGCGAACTCGGCTTCACCGCAGAACAGATCGCCACGCTCAAGGCGGCCGGCATCGTGCATTAGCCGGCACCCCGTTGCAAGCCGAAGCTGTGATACCCGCGTATGCTACCGCCAGGAATCACCTCGGGCGGCAGTTCAAGCGTAACGTAAAGGGTGCGCCTGTAGTTGGACGAAGGCAGTTTCCGAGCGTCCCGGAGAATTTTAATGGAGGACGATCCCTATTTTCCCAACCCGTCCTGATTGTTCGTTTTGCGATGATGGTACAAAAGACGCATGGTTGAATAGCAGGTGCCGATTCCCTGATAGGAACCCTCTTTGTCTTCGACTCGCTAGATTTCCCACGTGGTCGACTTCTGCCACCAATTCTGATTGTGTAGATACCATTTGACCGTTTGCGCCAGACCCTCTTCGAAAGTGCGGCTGGGCTGATAACCAAGCTGCTCGCGAGCTTTCGTTTCGTCAATCGCATAGCAGCGATCATGCCCCGGCCGGTCAGCGACAAAGATTTGAAGTGTATCGCTACACTTTCCCTGCGCTGCAGGTGCGTCTGGAAAATGTCGGGCTAGGGCGCGGTCGTGAACAAAGGCAGCGTCTACGGTTTCGCACAGTCTTTGTATTACCGACAGGTTCGTTAGTTTCTGCCCGCCACCTATATTATAGGTTTCGCCAATCTGGCCTTTTGCAATCACTGCTTCAATTCCTCTGCAATGATCTTCCACGTGCAACCAGTCGCGCACATTCATGCCGTCCCCATAGATTGGAAGCTGCTTGCCATGGAGACAGTTGAGAAGAAACAGCGGAATCAGTTTTTCGGGGAACTGGTAGGGTCCGTAATTATTGGAACAGTTGCTGGTCGTGGTCTCCAGCCCATATGTTTGGTGATAGGCACGGACCAGATGGTCGCTTGCTGCCTTCGATGCCGCGTATGGCGAATTGGGTCTAAAAGCTGTGGTCTCGCTGAAAGCCTGATCACCGGGATCAAGGCTACCATAAACTTCATCGGTGGAAACATGATGGAAACGGTGTGCTTTT
This sequence comes from Sphingopyxis sp. BSNA05, assembly GCF_013265645.1. Taxonomy (NCBI): domain Bacteria; kingdom Pseudomonadati; phylum Pseudomonadota; class Alphaproteobacteria; order Sphingomonadales; family Sphingopyxidaceae; genus Sphingopyxis; species Sphingopyxis sp. BSNA05. The sequence goes on from NZ_PYIA01000085.1 coordinate 90,882, forward strand.
CCCCCGCCATCCAGCCAGTTCTCTTTGGCTGCTTTCAACAGGCTGTGTGTACCGATAATGTTGGTTTGCAAAAAGCGTCGGGGCCATCAATCGACCGGTCCACATGGCTCTCTGCTGCAAAATGGACAATGGTATCAATATCGCGGGCTCTCACCAAAGCCGTCATTGCGGGATGGTCACAGATGTCAGCAACCACCAGTTCGGCATTAACGCCTTCGAGACTTTGCGCATTACCCGCATAAGTGAGCGCATCAACAACCGTAATCGTGTCACCGGGATTCTTGCCGTTCCAGTAACGGACAAAATTTGCTCCGATAAATCCAGCGCCGCCAGTGACGAGCAAATTAGCCATTCTCCTTGATCTCCAAAATGGTGTCACGCAGGGCGTCGCGCCAATGGCGGTCCGGACTACCCAGGACGTTCCATGCTGCCTGCTTGTCGAGCACTGAATAGCTCGGGCGACGAGCGGGTGTAGGATAGCAACTTGTCGGGACAGCGGTGATGATCGGGCATTTTCCGAGCAATCCAACCGCCAGGCTCTCTTCTGCAATTGCGATGGCAAATTCATGCCAGTTGCACATTCCGTCGTTTGTGAAATGATAGATGCCCGTCGCTCCAGCATCCGCAAATCTTATCACCGCATCCGCAAGGTCTCCCGCAGCAGTCGGCGACCCGGTCTGGTCGGCTACCACGTCCAATTCATCTCGCTCGGCCATGAGCCGAAGCATAGTGAGAACGAAATTCGAACCTTCTGCCGCATAAACCCGTGAAGTACGAATGATCAAAACGTCGCGTAAGGCTGCCTGTACCGCAAGCTCCCCGGCTAGCTTGGTCGCGCCATAAACACTGAGCGGCGAAGCTTTGGCGTTTGGCTTGATTGGCTCGTCGTGGCCTTCGCCAAAGATGAAGTCGGTTGAAATATGCACTAGCGCCTTGTTCGAAGCTGCACATTGCTGCGCTATCCAGCCCGGCGCATCCCCGTTGATCTTTCGCGCCAGCGCCCGCTCGCCCTCGGCCTTATCCACGGCAGTATATGCCGCTGCGTTGATGATAATATCACAATCGCTGGCAGCAATCATTGCCCTGGTCGCACCCTCATCGGTGATGTCGCATTCTGCTCGACCGAGAGCTTCTATTGTCCAGCCATCACCTGCTTTGGCTTGCAGGGCTCGCCCCAGCTGCCCACTGCCGCCGAAAACAAGCGCCTTCATATAAATGTTTCCGCCTGCGCGAAAGCCACGGCTGCGGCATCTTTGTCCGATAAGAGCGGCTCGCCATCTAGGGGCCAGTCGATGCCGAGCTCTGCATCATTCCACAGCAAGGACCGCTCATGTTCCGGCGCGTAAAAATCAGTGCAGCGGTATAGCACCTCCGTCCGGTCTTCGAGCGATAGAAACCCATGAGCAAAGCCCGGAGGCACCCACAGCAGGTTTCTATTTTCTTCCGACAGCGTGAAGCCTTCCCATTTGCCGAATGTCGGCGAGGATTTCCGCAAATCGATCACGACGTCATAGATCGACCCCGCCACGACGCGGACCAGTTTTCCCTGCGGTTTCTGTATCTGGTAATGCAGCCCGCGCAACACACCTTTGGCCGACCGGCTGTGATTGTCTTGTACGAATTTCAATTCCAGCCCCAGCTCGGCAAACCTCGCCTCATTCCAACTTTCGTAGAAAAAGCCACGATCATCGCCAAACACTTCAGGTTCGATAATTTTGATATCTGCTATGCTGGTGTCAACCAATCGCATCAGTCATGCTTCCGTTCGAGCAAACGCTTTAGATATACGCCGTAATCACTTTTGATAAGCGGCTGCGCTATTCGCAGCAATTGCTCATCATCGATAAAGCCCATTTCCCACGCCACTTCCTCGGGGCAGCAGATTTTCATGCCTTGGCGGTCTTCTATCACCTGTGTAAACTGCGATGCCTCCAGAAGACTATCATGCGTGCCGGTGTCGAGCCATGCAAAGCCACGGCCCATAATCTCGACATTGAGCGAGCCTTGTTCGAGATAGAGCCGGTTGAGGTCGGTAATTTCAAACTCCCCGCGATGCGATGGTCCGACCGTTTTGGCGAATTCCACGGCCTGATCGTCATAAAAATAGAGGCCCGTAACGGCATAGTTGGATTTTGGCTCTGCGGGCTTTTCCTCGATGGAAATAGCCTGACGATCAGCATTAAATTCGACCACGCCGTAACGCTCCGGATCTTTGACATGATAGCCAAATACGGTTGCACCATAATCCCGATCATTGGCAGCGCGGATCAACTCGGGCAGGCCATGACCATAAAAATATTGTCTCCGAGGATAAGCGCACTCGGATCATTTCCGATAAAATTCTCGCCAATATGAAAGGCTTGGGCAAGGCCCATTGGCTCGGGCTGCTCGGCATAGGTCAGGTCAATGCCCCAATCCCTGCCGTTGCCGAGCAGATGTTGAAATGATGATGCGTCATCGGGGGTTGTAATAATCATGATTTCGCGGATACCCGCCATCATGAGCACCGATAGCGGATAATAGATCATCGGCTTGTCATAAATCGGCATGAGTTGTTTGCTAATCGCCTTGGTAGCCGGATAAAGCCGAGTGCCGGAACCTCCTGCGAGTACAATGCCCTTACGCACGCAACCTCCTTTATCTACGGCCTCGAAAATAGCTGTAGCCAGGCACTAGCGCCAGTGCAGCATAATTGCCAACCCCGTGCCCAATGTGCAAAAATTGCTCGCATGGTCGGAGCGCGACTGCCGCGTTTGTGGATAAGAATTATATGTATGTCGTCGGCACTCAATAGATCGATGGGCGGATGTCGGCCCTGACCGGCTAAACTTCCAGGGGCGAACTATATGTCACTACTGCATTGGTTGGTTATGCGGTCGAGTAATTCCAAGCTGTTATGGCGCAGCCAGTCATATCTGTCGGGTAGGGCGGCGCGGTAGACGGAAACAGTCTTTATAACGTCGGTGAGCCTGTTCACATCGCGTATGCGCGCTTGCTTCCCGCCCGCCTGCGGCGCGTATATTTGGCCAAGCAAAGCGGCGAGTGCACTGGCGCCGCTCAGTTTCTCAATTGTTAACTCACCTGCCCTACGTGGCGCCAGAACAAGAATCGTGCCCAACGGCCTTGCCTCGGCCTCAAAACGGAATGGCGATTGCTCCAGATCAACATAAAGCTTGTCAGCGAAAGACATTACGCTGCCAATATTTTGCGAATTTTCGAGTAAGAGACCATTGAAGGTCTCGGGCCAAAGCCGGATTCTGGGATAAGCGGATGCAATTTTCCAATTCTCGCCGTTGGTGATCAAGCGCCCGACATCATCGGCTAAAACCGGCACACCTTGCTGGGCCCAGCCTGCGGTCAGAGAGGATTTTCCAGCGCCTTTGGGACCAACTACACCGATAGCTTTTCCGTGCCATGAAAGGAAACCACCATGCAAACAGCTATTCCCGCAAAGCCGCAAAAATACCCGAAAACTGCGCCGGTAAGATAGGCTTCGACGTCCTCGGCTGGCGTTCCAGATTGTACGATGACCTCGATACGTTTGGGCGAAAGGTGCAGGATATAATCGATCGCACCTTTGTCGCTCCGGTGCTTGGCCAGCCATGGGCCATTGCCGCCTTCATCCGCCATCAATATCTCGAGATAGGGTAGACCGGCTGCGTTCAGTCCCGTGGTCCGCAATATCGAATGGCCTGCCGACTGTTCTGGCAATTCTGCCATCTCCGAGAATTGCAAAGTCAGATCGGCAGAGCCTCCGCCAGCGCCTGGTTTCAATGAATCAAGCGGCTGGTTGGAGGTGATTTGCATGCCATAGGCATGATAATGAAATCGGGTCATCGCAGGTTGACCGCATGTGTTGCGGTTTGCCCCTCAGCGGAGCAGTTCTCCAGGATCGCGGTTGTGGCTGCAGCAACTTGCGCGTTGACCGAGGCGCAGTCGGTATCCGGCATAGTTGGCAAGGAAGTGCCGCTCATCGAAATATCGCGCAACAATGAGTGGAAATATTCCCGAACGGGATCGCGAAAGAGGACGCGGCGGGTGTAATGTGAACGGGCTTCGGCAGCTTCGCCAAAACGCCGATATCTGCGCAGCGATCTAAGGCGGAGCAGCGGTGCAAGCAAGCGACTCTTGTCGAGTCCCCAACGTGCAAGCCGACCTTGCGGTCCCGCTGCGCGCAATGCCGGAAAACTAAATCCGCCCAGATGATGTAGATGGGGCAGCTCTATGTAGTATCCCGGTGTGGGCAGCATGGCGTTGATCACTTTCCCGGTGTCATAAATCGCGGCTTTGCGTCCGCGCCGTATCAACTCCTGTTGCACGGTAGGCGGCAAAGCTTCCCATCGATACTCGCCAAACCGCAGGTCATATTTTCTCATGATGTCGCCCAACGGCGCGCGGTCATAGACGGCCAGGTAAGTGCAGCCCAGGCAATCGCCTCGTGAATCCCAGATATATTCACCAGTCAGGCTCTGAAAATCATCCCTGAATATGCCAGCGCCGTCCGCCAGCCAAACCGGTGCACCCGAGAATACCGCTGGCGCAGTTTTGCGGTATCGAGCACATCGTCCAGAAACGGGCCGGATGCGACGATATCGGAATCCATGAAGGCAAAAGGTCCCGGCGTTTCCAGAGCAAAAAGTGCATCAAGCACTTCGCCATGCGGGCGGCAACCATCTCCGGACATTTGCCATAGTTCGAGCCTCTCATGGGTCTTGACAAAATTTTCTAATATCCTGCGTTCCGGCATCATACAGCCATTGTCGACCAAGCGGAAACGCGCCGCGCTCTGGCGCAGCAAGGACTGCACAAAGGGCAGCAGGTGGATCACCGTACCCGGCGTGTAGATTATGTTGAACGTGATCTGTTCCATCATGAGTTCGCTTTCGGTGCGAGGGAGCGATCTAGCCAATGCCCGACCTCGAAAGGTATCAGCTTGCTCAGCTTTGCGATATCATCGGAAAAATATCTCCGGTTGATACGCAGTTCTTCCTCTGCCGTTAATCCTAACGGCAGCGATCCCAACGCGCTTGTCCGCGATGCAAAGGCGCGTAACTGCTTCGACGGGTTGCGCACAGTGATAGTATCGACCCCCGTGGCTGATCGCGGTGGATGCCCCAAGGCCGTTTTTGCCAAAGTCACGAGACTTTGTTTAACCGGCTTTGCAGCCTCATTTCGCCCACCGGTATTCACGGTTACGACGGCTTCGTTACCTTGGTCGCCCGACAGCAATTGTAAGTTGCGAGCGGGCGGCCGCCCTGACGAAACCGGCTGGTGATTTTGAAAGGGGCAACACCGAGGAAGGAATAGATGCTTTGCATGATCGACGATTGACGTTGTGTCATTGCCTCGAAAGAAATGAAATGACATTGGTTGGTGGGAAATTTATCCAGATAGCGTTCGATCTGCTCGGCATACAGGCCGCGGCCCAGATAGCCGAATGGCGGTTGGTCGCGCTTGCCAGTCACGAGCGACATTGCCTCGTTTTCGACAACTTCTGCGAAAGACCGTGATTCGCGAAATTGCGCGACATTGTGGCGATAATGCGAATAGGCGCGGGCGGCTGGACTACGCAGACTGATCAGTAACCGCAGATCTTTGCCAAGACCATCATGGAGACGTTGCGGCACTTTCGGCAAATAGAGATATTCGGGACACTTCTCTCCCACTGCCACCTCGCCGTTCCAGCCCGCGAAATGCCTTAGCTCATAAGCGGCCAAACCTTCAGCATAGCGCACATCCTCGCTGAAAAACGGGTCTCGCGCGGGCTGGCCATATAGATATCAGGATGCGCATTCAACAAATGCCACAAGCTCGTAGTGCCGCATTTCTGCGCGCCGATGCAAAGGAAATTGGGCAGCACGAACTAAACTTTCCCCAAATAGCGTTGCAATTGTCCAAAATCATATTCGGGATAATCATACAGATTGAGCAAAGAGAGGTGCCGATGCACTACTTTTGGCGTGATGCCGATATCATAGCCTGCATTTTTACAGCCTCGCATAGTTTGTTGTTGCCAATCAAGGCGCCGGTTTTATCGAGCGTTTCTGTCCTCGCAAGCAGCAACCGTCCAGCAGGCTTATACGGATTAATGATATCCATACCATGCGCATCCGGCTGAGCGCGTTCGGGACTCTTTGCTTTGATCAAGGCCATCAAAACATCTTCAGGCATGCCGGGTGCTATTTGTCGGGCTTGTACGGGGGAAATAAAGTCTGACAAATCAATCGACGTTCCAAGCAGCCCCAAGGTTGGCCGGACCTGCATAACATTCAACATCCGCGAGAGCCAATCAGGCTGACCGTCATCGATCGTTACATCGCCATCGGCGAGAACCATATAGTCGCCCATATCGGCGCGGTGCTGCGCGTAAATCATTTCCTGATTCTCGGGAATATTTTCGGGCATTTTATGCACCGCATGAAACATCCCGCGCCGTGAAAAAGACGCTATGATCTGGTCCACCACCGGATCGTCGGACGCGTTGTCGATCAGCACGAACCGGCAGGGGCTTTTGGTGTTTCGGTAGAAGGAATCTAGCGACGCCCAAAGATGCAGCGGGCGGTTCCAGCTTTTGATGAACACATAGATTGGCGAGGCAGATGGCGATGGTCGCAACGACTCAGTCGCGCGCATCCGCCGCGACCACAAATATTTCTTCGCCAGCCGGCGTGGCAGGCTTTTGAGCGCCATTAGCATCGAACAAGGTTGCTTTCCGGAGGGTTCAGGCTGTGCTGGCATAGATAGCTATATAGATGTGCGCAAGATTTGGGCATTTCGGCGTCTGAAGATGGTCGTTGATGATCAAGATTGCTACTGACAAAGCGCCACAATTTCCATGACGACGGCTGCAATCCCAAATCGCCGGCAAGATCCTTGATCGTTTGTCGGTACTTGCCCGGCTGTTTCAAGTCATAGGTGATGATGGGAAAGGGGGCGTTCCGATGTTGCTTGATCAGCCGTTGGTTATAGTCTTCCCAAAGTGCCAACCCGCGCTCAATTGGCAGACCATTGCGATGATGCAGCGAGGACGCCACCGCCAGAGGATGACGGAATGTTCCGATGCAAGATACCGGTTGGGGCGCTATATTCAACCAGTCGTCCAACAGCAATAAAGTGCGAGGATCCTTGATGCCGCAGGGCCGGTCCGCAGCCAATAAAGCGGCAAAGCGCGCGAGCCTTAATTGCTGTGCGGGCGCGATATCCACGGCCACTGCTGGCCGGTCCCACGCCGCACCATTGGTCGTCAATATTTCGTCATGCAGCGCCACCAACTCGCGAGATTCAAAATATCCCTTTTATTGTGCGTACCCGTCCTGCGGACATCGCCCAGATGCAGCCCGCAACGCTCGAGCGCGCCCGCCAAGCAGCTGGTACCGCTACGATGCATGCCCAGTATCAGCACGAAAGGCCGGCTCACATCGCCAAGGGAAACAGCTGTCGCCTTGATCATTCCGCTCCCGTATCTGTATCACTGAACCGTTCGAGAAACATGGCGTAAGTCAGGCCGCGCAACACTATCTTGCCGTTTAAAAGGCCTCTGCTTTCCCCGTTTGAACATATCGTATTGGCACTCCTTTCTATCCAGTCGAGATCAAGCGCTTCGCTGGCGATCGGCGAAGACCTTGCGTTTTCAATGATCTCCATGATTTCATCACGACTCCCAGATAATATCTGGTTCATATTGCCGGCCAGCAGTCCGCGCTTTTTATCCCACAGCTGTTCATGCGGCATAAGGCCGGCAAAAGCATGACGGATAAGCAAGCGACCCTCGCCGCCGCGCGCATATTGTTCGGGTGGGATGCCATAACAAAATTCGAACAGCCTGCGGTCCATCGCTGGAATCTGGAGGTCGACGCCAAAATGGCCGGCAATCTCTCTCGATACGGTCAACCCGCCCGATTGCATGATATTATAGGCTGATCGCATCGGCTGCGGCGCGGTTTTCCATTTATCGTGCAATTCGGGGTCGGCGGGGGGCGATGCCTCCAATATCCTTTGTGCAAAATCGGGGCGGATCAGCATGCGGGCATGTGCCTGGTCGCCGCGCCGGTGTGCTTTAATTCGTTCTCTCATTCGCCGATAATGTCGTCGCCAGAAAGATCGCCTACGCTCCATATGGTCAAGCGAAACCGTGAAATTGCCTGCCTCACCGGTGAGCAGCGTCTTGATTCCGCTTTGTCCGGCTTGTTGCAACACACCATAATACCATGACCAACCGGCCAGCGCGTTTCCCGGCTCCTCGGTGATGTCGAGCATTGTCCTTAGAGCCTTGAGAGGAGAAGTCGGGAATCCGGAGACCCGCGTGACATCAATCCCTCCGGTAAATGCGGCCAGTCTTTGCACATTTGCCCATTCATCGGGTGTGCGGTCGTTCTTGACGTCCGGCGTCTCTCCGCCCGGAGTCCATGTGAAGGCCTTTAACCGCTGTCCGCGCGCAGCCAGCATCGGCACCGCCAATGCTGCCGTAGAACCCGAATCCAGTCCGCCGCTCAGAGTGATCCCAAACGGCCCCTCGCCGTGCAATTTGCTCGCCACCGCTGTGCGGTAGGTCTCGAGAAATGCCTCGCGATATTCATCATCGCTGCGGAGCCGTATATCGGGAACCTCTCCCGGATCCCAATAGCGATGACGGCGCGGCGTCGTGCCCTCGTTGAAAATCAAGAGGCTGGCGGGTGGAACTTTATGGATGTTTTTGTAAAAGCTGCTGGTGTCTCTTTTTGTGCCGTAGGATAATTGCGCCAGCGCAGCCATATTGAGATGCCGCCTGGTGTCGGCATGAGCGAGCAGCGAGGGCATTCGGTCGGCAAATGTGATCCCGCCGGGAGAAAGGTGATAATAAAGCGAATTGAAACCCAAAGCGTCGCGCGCCAGTATCAGCTGTTTCTCTTGTGGCTTCCACGCCGCAAAACTCCATGACCCAAGCAAATAGGAACCGACATCGGTGCCCCAAACATCATAAGCCTGAGCCAATAGCGCGGTATCGACCATGTTCTTAGTCTGCGCTGCCGGTATCGGTAATTTTTCGATGATCTCGTCACGGTTGTCTAGCCGGGCATCCGCCACCAGCCATCCGCCCCGATTTACAGGATAGACATGTAAACTAGAGTGGGCGTGGAACGCACCGGCCGCATCAACTTGAACGGAAGCGGATATTGGAGGCGCAAACCCGTTTCGCCCAAGGCGATACCCAACCATACCCTCCAGAATCGCATCCACCATATGGGGCTTTCTCAATAGATGGAATGGGGATTACACGGATTCCACCAATCGGCCGGCGTAAATTGCTATGCAGGCCGCTCAATAATTTACCTGGATTCTAAAAGCTCATGAAGAACCAAAGTCAGGTCCTCCGCCGCCGAAGGGATCAGATTGCGTATGCTCCGCCAGCGAACCATGATCTTCCAACTCCGGCTTCTCATAGATGGCCTTGGCGTTGTTTTGGTCGTTTGCTTCAGTTTGCATGAGAGTACCTTTACAA
>NZ_PYIA01000086.1:0-876 GCF_013265645.1 Sphingopyxis sp. BSNA05
ATTTGCGCGGGCGCGTCCCTGCTGTTGATTGGCAAAAGCTTTGCCTTCTTTCCTGGCCGCCTCGCGGTCCTGTGCCGCCAGTGGTGATCCGGCGGAGAAACTGATGACCGTGACAACGAGGGCAAGGCATTTAAGAAACTTCATCACTCAGCGCTCCTTCTTCAGGCGGGCAAGGTGCAGCGCGGCGAGACGCGATCCGGGACCAGCGCCGCCCGCAAATGTTTCGAGCGCATATTCTACGCTGACATTGCCCGTCATCCGGTCATGGGGCGGGACAGCGCCTGTGCAATTGAAACCATCGCAGAGCGTAAAATCGGAAGAAGCCATTACGAAACTGGGCGCAGCCTTGATATCAAATGCCCGGAACAGTCTGGGATCAATACCGAGCGCGGATAATTGCTCGCCGTCCGAGGCCATAGCGGTCAGCATTTTTGTCAGCTGTTTGGCGCTGCCACCGGGGAAACCACGCAGCACCGTGACCCCGCCTGCCGCCGATGTGTCGCGAACGAGTTTTTCAAAGACTGCGACGGCATCGACAAGCTTGCAAAGGCAATGAAACGCGGTGCGTCACCGAGTTTGGCCTGAGCCATTTTTGCATGATCCGAAATCATGCGGTCGAAATCGAAGACTTCGTCTTTTTTATTGTCCTTACTGGCGGAGTGTTTCCGTTCGACAGTCTTCGTGTATCGTTCGTGATTAGCCCTTGCCTGGTCTTGTGTCTGACGGGCGTCACTTCGCAAATCTTCGCTTCGCAGGCGGACATTTTCAGCCAATGCTTCTGCTTCAGCGGAATAGGTTTTGGCCGATGCACGAATGGCTTCAATATCGAGCGTGTCCGGGTTCACGCTTTGCGCGGCGGCAAAACCGGTGGACGCG
>NZ_PYIA01000087.1:0-1050 GCF_013265645.1 Sphingopyxis sp. BSNA05
AAGACGGCCGGTTCGAAGCCGACCCCGAAACCTTCCGCGCCCAGATGCACGGTGGCCGCAGCCTGTTCGTCAATCTCCACAAGCAGGATATGAAGGACGTGCAGCATTGGATGGACAAGCAGGTCTATCTGAACATCGGCCAGTTTCTGCTCGGCGTTGCGACGCTCGGTATCGACGCCACCCCGATGGAAGGAATCGACACCAAGACACTGGACGAGGAATTCGGGCTGCGCGAGCAAGGCTATAATAGCCTCGTCGTAGTCGCTCTGGGCTACAGCGACGACGAAGCGGACTATAATGCCAAATTGCCGAAATCGCGCCTGCCCCTCTCGGACATATTGACCGAAGTCTGAGCGCCAATACCTTCTGTTCCCTGACCAAAGGAAATCAGTTGTGACCCGAAAATTGCTTTTATCGATCGCGACCGCATTCTCCGCAACCGCCCTGGCCTGTTCGCCGGCGGTTGCGCGAGACGCGGGTTCCCGGACCGAAGCGCCTTCCAGCGCCGAGCTGATGGTCCCCGAAAATGTCCAGTGGGGACCGCTCAACGCGGCGCGCGGGGACGCGAGCCCGCGCGCGGGCAATCTCTGGGGGGATCGCACCATGCAGGGCGCTTCCGGCTTTCTGGTCCGTTTCGAGGAAGGATTTGCCTCGCCGCCGCATATCCACAATATCTCCTACCGGGGCCTGGTGATCGAGGGGCTGGTCCACAATGACGATCCGGCCGCCGCCAAGATGTGGCTGCCCGCCGGTTCCTTCTGGACCCAGCCCGCCGGTGAATCGCATATTACCGCGGCGCGAGGCGTCGCCAATCTCGCCTATATCGAGATCGACGATGGCCCCTATCTGGTCAAACCGTCGGATGAAACCTTCGACAATGGCGAACGGCCGATCAACATGCACCAGTCCAATTTCGTCTGGCTAGATGCCGCCAACGTCGAGTGGCTGCAAATGGCTCAGGGTGCGAGCGCGCCGCAAATGGCTTTTCTTTGGGGCGATCCGCAACAGGGTGAAGCGAGCGGTGCGCTGCTGAAACTGCCCGCCGGGTTT
>NZ_PYIA01000088.1:0-2527 GCF_013265645.1 Sphingopyxis sp. BSNA05
CCCCGCCCGGCTTGCCTGGGCTATGGCTTTGGCAGCGGGCACAAAGCCCGAAGATATCGTACTCGAGCCATCCGCGGGAACGGGAATTCTCGCCATCTGGCCGCATCTTGTTGGCGCGAAGCTAATCCTCAATGAGATCGACGGCCTGCGCGGTGCGTGTCTAAACGAGCTGTTTCCGGGCGCTCCGCTCTCCTCACACGATGGCGAGCTGATCGACGAACTGCTTCCACCGCGCCACAATCCAAATCTTGTCATAATGAACCCGCCATTTGCCCGTAGCGCAGAACGGGGCAAAGACTACCGCTCAGCCCTGCGGCACTTGCGCTCTGCCTGGCGGCGTCTGGCGCCAGGCGGACGGCTTGTCGCGATCATGCCCGAAGGCTTTGACGCGACCATATTTGCTAAAAACGATCCTGCTCCCTGCGCTCTGCGTTTGGATGCGCGCATCATGCGATCTTTCGCCCGCCGGGGAACCGGCATCACCGTGCGCCTGGTGGTCTTCGATAAATTTGTTTCCGAGCAATGCGTAACACCAATCGACATCGCTGATTTTGAGGGTTTGTACAGAGCCTGCTGTGCTTTGCCCGCTCGCGCTACCTCCAAACCAACGGCGCAAACTTCCAGGTCCAATGCAAAGCCATTCGCGCTGGTATCGAACGATCGTTCGAAACGCCCTGTCGCGCCAGTTTCCAAATCCTCTCCAGACTCGCAAATATCCGAAAAACTCATCTTTGAAGTTCTCGGCGATGCGGCACCAACGCCGGAGCAAAAAGGCATTTATCTAGCCTATCGGCCAAGCCGGATATCAATCGCCAATGCTCCCGTTCACCCGACACCGCTGGTGGAATCGGTAGCGATGGGGTCTGTTGCTGCGCCAGTCCCGCAGCACCAGCCATTGGTTCCGGCAGACTGGCGGGAGAAACAGCTTCTTTCCGATGCACAATGCGAAACGCTTATTTATGCAGTAAACGCCTTCGCCCGCGATTTGCCCGGTACTTACAGGCCAATCAACAAAGGCTCTGGGCTGGAACCGTCCGAAGAGGGTTTCTGTTATCGGACTGGCTTCTTCCTAGGTGATGGAACTGGCGCGGGGAAGGGCCGAGAGATTGCTAGTGTCATCATGGACCGGTGGCTGCAGGGTCATTGCCGTCATATCTGGATTACCAAAACGAGACCTTGCTTGAGGACGCCCGCCGGGACTGGTCCGCGCTCGGCGGCTTGCCGCTTGATATCCAGTCGCTTTCGAGCTGGAAGCTGGGAAGGCCGATTTCAATGTCAGGCGGGATTTTATTTGTCACCTATCCAACGCTGCGCTCGGGCAGGATGGATACGACTAGACTTGCTCAAATATTGGAATGGGCAGGGCAGGAATTTGATGGCGTCATAGCCTTTGATGAAGCTCATGCGATGGCGGGTGCGCTGGGGGGAACGGGAAGCCGCGGCAAAGTCAAAGGATCCGAACAGGGCATTGCAGGTCTGCGTCTTCAAAATCTTCTGCCCAGCGCGCGAGTATTATATGCATCAGCAACCGGCGCATCTGATATTGCCAACCTTGGTTATGCGGCGCGTCTTGGATTGTGGGGACCGGAAACCGCCTTTCCCAATTATGACACGTTCCTCACCGATATCCGAGCGGGCGGTATTTCTGCGATGGAACTGGTCGTGCGCGACCTTAAATCCCAAGGTCTCTATCTGGCCCGCGCCTTGTCCTTCGCGGGCGTTGAATATGAGCTTCTCGAACATGAACTGACCAAGGAACAAATATCGGTTTACGATAGTTATGCCGGGGCTTGGGCGATTATTCACAAGAATCTCGAGGCGGCCCTTGAAGCCACGCGGATCGTTGATGAGGATAGCGGCGATACGCTTAACCGAAATGCAAAAGCAGCGGCGCTTTCGATATTCGAGGGTACCAAGCAGCGTTTCTTCGCGCAGCTGCTGCTATCGATGAAACTTCCCAGCCTGCTCCCGGCGATCGAACAGGCATTGGAAGAGGGACATTCCGCCGTTGTGCAGCTTGTCTCGACCGCCGAGGCAATGCTCAACCGCAGACTTGCCGATCTCAGTGCTGAAGAACGCGAGCAGCTTGATATCGACCTGTCCCCGCGCGAATATGTCATTGATTATCTGGCCAAAAGTTTTCCGGTCCGTTTGATGCAGGTGTTCCTCGATGATGACGGCAACTTGCGATCAGAGCCTATGTCCACTTCGGAAGGCCATCCAGTCCTCTGCCCGCGCGCCGTTCAGGCAAGAGACGCGATGATCGAAAAGCTGTGCGCGCTTCCGCCCATTTGGGCGGCGCTTGATGCGGTAATCGAACGTTTTGGAACAGATCATGTTGCCGAAGTGACGGGCCGGACCCGCAGGCTTGTAAATGGCAGCGACGGACGTCAACGTCTCGAACGCCGCACGGCGCGGTCGAATTTAATCGAAGCTCAGAGCTTTATGGACGGCGAGAAGCGCGTGCTTATATTTTCTGACGCAGGCGGGACAGGCCGGTCCTATCATGCCGATCTGGACGTACAAA
>NZ_PYIA01000089.1:0-29499 GCF_013265645.1 Sphingopyxis sp. BSNA05
CGCCCCCGCGCCGCAACCGGTTAAGCCGGTCGCGCGGCCAGCGCCGGCCCCGGCCCAGCCTGCGGGCAACTGGATCGACTGGCCGATCACGCCCGGCGACTGGGTTTACCGGAAAGATGCGCGTGGGTCGCTGGCATTGTTTGGAAAAACAGATCAATCGGCGATCTTCATAGTCCGGTGCGACCGGTCGCGGCGGCAGCTGTTCCTCTCCCGCGCGGGAACGGTTGGCAGCGGTGCGACCATGATCCTGCGCGCCAGCGCGGGTCTGCAATCCTATCCCGCCAGCAACAGTGGTGGTACGCCGCCATATGCTGCCATTTCGGTTTCCCCCGGCGACATCATGATGGATCGCATTGCCTATAGCCGCGGCCGCTTTGCCGTCGAAACCAGTGGCCTGCAATCCATTGCAATCCCGATATGGCCGGAGTTCAGTCGTGTGGTGGAAGATTGCCGGAGCTGAACCGCTGGATCTCAGGCCGGAACGCGCAATTGTGACAGCAAAATAAAATAATTCAAGACTTGTTCGGAAACAGGCGTTGATTCACATTCACAGCGTCGAACAGCGGAGAAGTTTCAATGCAACAGTTCGTATTTTATTCACAAGCGAAAGGAGGTGGTCCGATGTCTCATGGTTCAGCACAGGGGTCGGAAAAATCCGTTCGGGGGGCAATTCTGGTCTAAGGATCAGGCAACCCGGCAGCGGCACTTCCTACCGCTGACCCATGTTCAGAGGCTGTTGGTCCCAAGGGACCGGCAGCCTCTTTTCATTGCGCGCTGTCGGTTTTTCGAGATATTCCTCGCGGATCATGAAATCGCGAACGCCAATCCGCACCTCCCGCAGGAACTGGATAAGCGCTATGGAGAGCAGGCTGATCGCAATGACGAATGCGCTCGCGATGGCAAGCGAAAGATCGATGCCGGTCAGTTCCATTATGAACAATATGCCGATCAGCGCGCAGGCTGTAATCGCGCTGACAACGCTCAGGAAAATGGCGCTGTTGACGACCCTGAGCCGTACCTGCAGGTCGCCCAACTCGGCAACGACGAGCGCATGATCCTTACCGGTGGTCGACTTGAACAGCTCCTGCAGGTCACGCGACCGATCGATGATCCGCGCCAGACGCCCGGCGAACAGGTTGAGCATGGCCCCGATACCAACCAGCAGAAATGCGGGTGCCAGGGCCGTCTGCAGCACCGTGACGATATTGGCATTGGCGATTTCGGAAATTCCGGTCATCTTTTCATCCGTATCCGCAGGGTCAGTCCCTCTATAGGGCTTTCGTCCCACAATGTCAGGGCGAAACGCTGGGCATCGGCCCGGGCGCGGGCGAGCACCGCTTCCGGCACGTCATCACCTGCAAATATCTGATCAGCCTGACCCAGCCAGCGCGCCTGGCGCAACGTCAGATCATCGGGGTCGGCGCTCGCCAGTTCCAGATCGATGACCTGCGAGCGGGCCCCGCCGTGCGGCTGCTCAAGCCATGCTTCCAAATCTTCCAATTCATGCTCGGCGAGCACGTCGAGCGGGCCGCCGGGATCGAGCACGGCATCAATCGCCTTGCGGCGCGCGGCTGCATCCGGCCAAGTCTGCTGTATCCGTTCCCGCGCTGCCAGCAATCCCTGCGCCAGGGTCCCCAGACTGGCTGGCAGCAATTGCTCCAGCCGCTGTCGCAGCGCCTTGGCCAATCCGGCCGACGCACCGCCCGTGCCTATGGCAAGCAGCACCGGATCGCGGTCGATGATCGCAGGAGTGGTATAGTCGCACAGCGCAGAGCGATCGACGGCGTTGACCAGCAGACCCCTGGCTTTCAGGCGCGCGACCGCTGCGATCGCTTCGTCATCATTTTCCAGCGCCACCACCGCCAGCGAAAGACCGTCGGCATTTTCGTCGTCGGTGATTGTCGCGCCGGCCCGTTCATAGAGACGCTTCTTGGCGTCGGCCATTTCGCCACGGCCGAGAAGGAGGATCTTGCGACCCTGCAAATTGACGAAGATAGGCAACTGGTTCATCGCATTCACCTATTTATCCGGCCATCCCGGTGCTTGCCGGTGTGGCGCTTATTTCAGCCAGTCGGGCACATGTTCCGCCGCCATTATGGTCGCCGGCTCGATCCGTTCGGCGACCACGGCATAGCGATCACCATCGACCAACACTTCCGGCACCAGCGGCCGACTGTTATAGGTATTGGCCATCGTCGCGCCATAGGCGCCCGCTGTCCGGAAAATCCCCAGATCATCTGTCTCGACACGGTCAACAACCCGTTCCTTCGCAAAGATATCGCTGCTTTCGCAGATTGGGCCGACAATCGAGGCGACCATCGTTTCGCCGCTTGGTTCGACCGCTTCAAAATCATGCCAGGCGTCATAGATAGCCGGCCGCATCAGATCGTTCATCGCCGCGTCGACGATGACAAAATCGCTGTTCACGCCGGGCTTTATCCGGATGACCTTGGTGATCATGATGCCGCTGTTGCCGGCGATCACCCGGCCGGGCTCGAACATCAGGGTAACATCCCAGTCCCGGGTGACGCGTGCGACCATGGCGCCATATTCTGCGGGGCTCGGCGGATTGTCTTCAGGCTTGTAGGGTACGCCCAGGCCGCCGCCTAGATCGACATGGGTAATGACATGGCCAGCCCCGCGCAGCTGTGCGACCAGCTCGCCCATTCTGGCATAGCATTTCTCTAGCGGGTCGAGGCTCTGCAACTGGCTGCCGATATGCACGGCAACACCGCGCAGGTTCAGCCCTTCGAGCCTGGACAGACGCGCGTAGATATCCGGCGCGACGTCGATCCCGACTCCGAATTTATTCTCTTTCTTGCCGGTCGAGATCTTCGCATGGGTGCCGGCATCGACATCGGGGTTCACGCGCAGCGTTGCCGAGGCTTTCTCCCCGCGGCAGCCGCGATTTCCGCGAGCATCACGCCTTCCTCTTCCGATTCCAGATTGAATTGGCCAATGCCCTTGTCCAAGCCCAGAGTCAGTTCTTCGCGGCTCTTTCCAACACCGGAAAAACAATATCTTCGGCCTTCATACCAGCGGCCAGCGCCCGCTGCATTTCCCCGCCGGACACCACGTCCCCGCCATAGCCCTGATTGGCAAGAATACGAAGGACGGCAAGATTGGGGTTGGCTTTCACGGCAAAAGCGAGATGGATTTTGCCCGCGTCTTTCAACCCTTCACGAAACACGCGCGCGTGCCGCTCAAGCGTTGCACGCGAATAGACATAGACAGGGGTGCCGACTTCCTCGGCGATTTTCGGCAAGGGAATATCTTCCGCGTGCAATATCCCATTTTTGAGCTGGAAATGGTCCAATTTTCTATACTTTCAAACGTGTGGAAAAGGTTCAGCCGGGGGGCGGCAGATCGAATTCGTCATCCTGCCGTTTTTCCGACCGGCGGAGCAATTCATCGCTGCGCTCCGGCATCGCCTGGCTCGACGGGACCAACAGGTCCTCGCCACTGGGTGTCTCCATTTCTCCATAGACGGGAGGAGGAAGCGTCTCGCCTTTCGCCGGCTCCAGCGCGCCCCGGTTGCCACATGCCCCCAGAACCAGCGTTGCGCCGGCGAGCAGCAGGATAGAATGGAATTTGTTCATTTCAGCTCTCCAGCCCCAATGCTTTTCTGGCCCTGGCAACCTGTCCCCTGACCTGATCCGGCGCGGTCCCGCCATAGCTGGACCGGCTGGCTACCGAGGCATCGACGCTCAACACGTTGAATACGTCGGCAGTGATCCGGTCGTCGATTGCCTGGAATTGCTCAAGTGTAAGATCGGCAAGGCCGCAGCCCTGTTCTTCCGCCAGGGAAACGACAGCGCCGGTAACATGATGCGCTTGCCGAAAGGGCAGCTTGGCTTCGCGGACCAGCCAGTCGGCAAAATCGGTCGCGGTCGAGAAACCGGATTCCGCCAGAGCGCGCATCCGGCTGCCGCTGAATTCGACCTCGGCGATCATCCCGGTCATCGCTGCAATCGACAGGCCGAGCAGGTCATGGGCTTCGAACACCGGCGGCTTGTCGTCCTGCATATCTTTCGAATAAGCGAGCGGCAGTCCCTTCATGGTGATCACCAGCGCGTTCATCGCGCCGGCGATCCGTCCGCAATGGCCGCGCACCAGCTCGGCAGCATCGGGATTGCGCTTCTGCGGCATGATCGAGGAGCCGGTCGAAAAACTGTCGGGCAGTTTGACGAAGCCAAAGGGCTGGCTTGCCCAGATGACAAATTCTTCCGCCAGTCGTGACAGGTGCAGGCTGCATTGTGTTGCCGCCATCAGATAGTCGAGCGCGAAATCCCGATCCGAAACCGAATCGAGGCTGTTGCCCGTCGGACCATCAAAACCCAGCATCGACGCAGTTTTTCGCGGTCAATCGGGAAACCCGTGCCAGCCAGCGCTGCGGCGCCAAGTGGTGATTCGTTCATCCGCTTCCGCGCATCGGCAAAGCGGGAACGGTCCCGCCGGATCATCTCGTAATAGGCCATCATATGATGGCCTAGGCTGACCGGCTGGGCGGATTGCAAATGGGTGAAGCCCGGCATGATCGTGTCGGCATGTTCTTCAGCGCGATCGACCAGAGCCTTTTGCAGGCTTCCCAGAGCATCATCGACCATGTCCATGGCTTCGCGCACCCAGAGCCGGAAATCGGTGGCCACCTGGTCATTGCGCGACCGCGCGGTGTGCAGCCGGCCGGCTACTGGTCCGATAATTTCCGAGAGCCGTGCTTCCACGTGCATATGGATATCTTCGAGATCAAGGTCTTCGGTAATCCCATCGGTCTCATATTCCTGCGCGATCTGATTCAGACCATTTATGATCTGCGTCGCGTCTTCGGCCTCGACAATGCCCTGCTCCGCCAACATGGCGACATGCGCCAGGCTGGCGCGAATATCGTGCCGCCATAATTTCTTGTCGAACGGGATGGACGCGTTTATCTCGCGCATGATTGATGAAGGGCCATCGGCAAATCTGCCACCCCACATGATATTGGAATTTTTGTGCCTTTTGTGATGCGAACCGTCCTGTTCATGGTCTTGGTGTTGAACCTAGCGGCCTGCGATAGAGACTCGAGCGGACCGGGGCAAGAATTTGCTGGTGCCAAAGCGACGGAAGAGGGCAAACCCGCTGGACGTGGCAAGGCCATGGTCGGCAAGCTGGACATTTCCCAGCGCGGCTCAGCGATGATCGATGCCTCCTTTCAGGCACCCGATGGAAGCACCGTGCAACTGAACGATTTCGTCGGCAAGCCGCTGCTGGTAAATATCTGGGCGACCTGGTGCGGGCCGTGCATTGTCGAAATGCCGATGCTGGACAATCTGGCTGCGCGCGAAAAGGACCGGCTCGAGCTTCTGGTTGTGTCGCAGGACATCGGGGGCATGGAAAAAGTGATCCCGTTTTTCGAGCGCCGGAATTTTCAGGAACTGGAGCCCTATATTGATCCCGAGAACGGACTGAGTTTCGGTTTCGGAACCGGGGTCATGCCGACGACCGTTCTCTACGACGCGCACGGCAAGGAAGTCTGGCGAGTGATAGGTGCAATGGACTGGGATGGCGCCAAGGCCGCAGCCTTGCTGGAAGAAACGCTGGCGGAAAACTGACTGCCATCTTTCATCAGACCGCGCGGTAAACGCTACTACACGGGATGCAGCGCTTTGCGAAAAGGCAGAACCGATTGTATTTGTACCGAACTCGGCTATTCTTCGATGGTTCAAGCCTATTGGAGAATGAGATGAAACGTCGCAAAATTCAAATGATGCTGCCGGTTTTCGCCGGACTGACCCTGCTTTCAGCCTGTGGCCAGAATGATGAAGCCGGACCGGTTTCCGATTCCGCCGGCGTCGAGCTCGCCAATGGTCTCACCGTGAAAGAGCAAATCGAAGCGCGACAGGCGCAACTCAAGAAAATGGGCAAGGCGTTCAAGGCCATCAGCGATCAGCTGAAGGCAAGCAACCCCGATCTGGCCCAGATCCAGGCTGCCGCTGCAGTCGTTCCGAAAGAGGCGGCCGACATGGTCGATTGGTTCCCGGAAGGAACCGGTCCCGACTCGGGCGTGGAAACCGAAGCGCTTCCGGTCATCTGGGAGGACAAGGCGGATTTCAATGACAAGGTGAAGGCGATGCAGGACGCAGCCGCAAAGCTCGAGACGGTCGCACAAGGCGGCGATGTCACAGCCGTTGCCGCCGCTTTCCAGACCACAGGCGGCACGTGCAAAGCCTGTCACGACAAATATCGGCTGGATGACTAGCCTGTCATGACGATGGGTTCGCCGCGCATCCTGATCTGGGACTGGGCCGTCCGGCTGGTGCACTGGCTGATGGTTATTCTCGTTCCCCTGCTCTGGTGGACAGCAGAGGAGGGCCATATGGATTGGCACAAAAGCCTTGGCCTGACCATGTTCGGCCTCGTTCTTTTTCGGCTGATCTGGGGACTGGTCGGGACATGGACAGCGCGTTTTGCCCCGATGGTGCGACAGATCGGATCGCTCAGATCCTACATCGGAAAACTGCGCAGACGGGAATATCGCGCGAGCTTCGGGCACAGTCCGCTGGCCGTATTCGGCGTCTTTGCGCTGCTGCTGGCGCTTGCCACCCAAATAGCGACAGGACTGTTTTCCGTAGACGTCGATGGTCTGGAATCGGGACCGCTTGCCGTTCTGGTGTCGTTCGATACCGGGAGGCAGTTGGCCGAGATCCACGAACTGAATTTCAATCTGCTGGCGGTGCTGATCGGACTGCATGTCGCGGCGATCGCTGTCTATCATTTCGTCCTGAAAGCCAATCTGGTTGGACCGATGGTCACCGGCCACCGACCGCGTTCGGATTTCGATGGACAGGCGCTGCCGGAAAATAAAATGCGGCTTTTCCCGATAATGACTGCAATCATCCTGTCGGCGGCCTGCGTTATTGCAATATCGGAATTTGGCTGAGGCGATTCGCCCAAGCAAGGAATCACCGATCCATTTGGGGGTGATGGTGGGCGATGACGGGCTCGAACCGCCGACATCTTCGGTGTAAACGAAGCGCTCTACCAACTGAGCTAATCGCCCCCATGACACGATGCAATCGAGCATCGATGAGGTCAGGCGAGCGCCACTGCCAAATCACGACGCCTTTGGCAAGCCTATTTGCATAGCTTTGCCGACAAGATGATGGTGAGGAGATTTTACATGGCGGTTTGCATGATCATTTTGCCATTAACCAGAACCCTAGCTGACTCCGCGATTCGCGAGTTATACATCCTTATCCACAGTATATTTTCCCTGTATTTCAATGACATAAAAAGATATTTAGCAAAATCCACGGCTTGTCGCTGTCAATCGATATATTTCATTTTTTTACAGCACCGCCCTTGATCGACTCAGGCAGAGGCGCTTACTAAGGAGGCTCGGCTGGTGGCTGCGATTGCCACAAAGAGGCCTAATTTGAAATTTGAGATCATCGTTGAAAACGTGTTTTCAACAACGGACGTCTGCGCCCGATTCATTCCCATGGCTGGGGGTATTGAAGGCTGCTGAATTCAGGATCTGCGGTCAAGTATCGGCGTTGTGATCGCGCGCCAATCGGGGAAGAGGTCGGGGGATGCTCGTGAGTAAAAGCGTACAAAACCGGGATAGCGGACTGTCTGTAGACACTGCCGTTGCCGGGGACACTGTTATTTCTGATGATCTGGAATCTATCTGGGCCAAAATCTGTTCCGGCCTCCGCCGGGACCTGGGTGCCCAGATTTTCGGCCAGTGGATCAAGCCGATCAAACTTTCGGTGTTCGATTCGGATAGCGGATTGCTGCAACTGGAACTCCCGTCGGAATTTGCCGCCACCTGGGTCCGGGACCGTTACGCCGAGCGTCTTTTGCTGGCATGGAAGGCCCATCACGCGGCGGTCACGGATCTGGCATTTCAGGCTCAATCAGGAACCGCGAAAATCGCCAAGATTTCGCCCATTAGTGGCGCTCCCGCACAGTCTGCCAACAGAACTGCTCCCGAAAGCAAATTTCGCCTTGATCTGGATCCGCGGATGACGTTTGACCAGTTTATTGCCGGTCACTCGAATGTTCTGGCGCTCAATGCCGCGCAACGCACGGCAGCAGCAGAGAAACCGCTGTTCAGCCCACTTTATCTCCAGTCCTCGACCGGCCAGGGCAAGACTCACCTGATGCACGCCATCGGCCATGCTTTCCGCGAGGAATTTCCGTCCTCGACGATCATCTATATGTCGGCCGAGCGGTTCATGATCGAATTTGTCTCCGCCATGCGCCGCAACGAGGGCATGGAATTCAAGGCGTCCCTGCGCGAAGCCGATCTGCTGATGATTGATGACATCCAGTTCATCGTCGGCAAAAATTCCACGCAGGAGGAATTTCTCCACACCGTCGATTCGCTGATCAGCCAGGGCAAGCGCGTTGTCGTCGCGGCAGATCGTCCACCGCAGGCGCTCGATGGCGTCGACCAGCGCCTCTTGTCGCGGCTGTCCATGGGGTTGGTCGCGGACATCCAGTCGGCTGGCCTCGAATTGCGCCGCGATATTCTCGAGCATCGCCTTGCAACCATGCCCCACCAGAATGTTTCAGAGGAGGTCGTCGACTTTCTCGCCCGTACAATCAGCCGCAATCTGCGCGAACTGGAAGGCGGACTCAACAAGTTGCTCGCTTATGCACAGCTCACCGGACGCGAGATCACCCGCGAACTGGCCGAGGAGCAATTATCGGACATATTGAGCGCCTGTCGCCGCCGGATCACGATCGACGAGATCCAGCGCACAGTTTGCGAATATTACCGGCTAGATCGTAACGAAATGTCATCGAAGCGCCGCGCCCGCGCGGTGGCCCGTCCGCGCCAGGTTGCCATGTATCTCGCCAAGGTAATGACGCCGCGCAGCTATCCCGAAATCGGTCGGAAATTTGGCGGCCGCGACCACAGCACTGTGATCCATGCGGTCAAACTGGTCGAGCATCTGCGCGGCGAAGACAGCGAAATGGACAATGACGTCCGGATGCTGCTCCGCCAACTTGAAAGCTGATCCGCTTTCAAGCCAGAGGGCACTCCGTCTGTTATTTTCGGGGGCTATCGAAATCCGTACCTGCTCGCCGTTGTTGCCGGGAAAGTCCGTGAACATCGCTTCGACGAGATTGGGTACAAGATAGGTCAGGTTTTTCGACCGCGACAGCGCCTCGGCCTTGCCTTCAAACAGGCGCTCGCCATCCACCGCACGGTCAATCTTCATGTCCAGTTCCGTGGTATAGACGGTAAAGCTCCGGACACCGTTATAGCCGGAGAAACCGTAGCCTCCGTAGAGAAACGGATCATGGAAACCGTAGCGGTAGCCAGGACGCCTGTAATAGCCGCCGAACCGGGCTGAAGGATAGAATGGATCGACGTCGGCAACGACTTTCTCGCGTCCCTTGTCAATATCATAGTCCATGCTGACGATCAGTTCAGCCGCTGCGGGATCGTCGCTGCGTTGATATCCAAGCTCGAGCATTTTCTGCTCGACCAGCATCGCATATTGACCGAACTCGAGTCCGCCCGAAAGATCGGGATCGGCTGCAACCACGGTAAAGCTCTGGCCCGTGGTGTCAGGAAGCGCAACAAAACGCTGAACGTCGGCACGAAACGGTGTTGCACAAGCCGCGAGAGAAAGAAGCGCTACCGGCGCCAACAGGGACAGCCGCCGACGGCTGAATACGTGTTTCGTGAAATTACTCATGTTTCTTCCTTAAAATTACCCACCATCTTGGCCCGCAGGATAGACAAGCCGGGCTGAACCGGCTTTGAACGGCGACAGATCGACACGTTGGGCCGACTTGAACCGTTTCCCTTCAACAGCACAAGGAAAACGGGAATATTCGCTGGCTTCAGCAACAACATCGGGAAGCTGCGCGAATCGAAGCGCCGCGATCGCCCAAAAGAAAACCCGCCACAATCGGGCGGGTTATCTTTTTTTCGATTTGCGGCGCTGATTAAGCGGTTTGCAGCGCAGCAACCCGTTTGGTCAGGCGGCTGAACTTCCGCGACGCCGTATTCTTGTGGTACAGGCCCTTGGAAACACCGCGCGCCAGTTCAGGCTGTACGGCCTTGAGCGCCGCTGCTGCCACGTCCTTGTCGCCGGCCTCAACCGCAGCGTCTACGGCCTTGATCTTGGTACGGATCTGGCTCAGGCGATTCTTGTTGATCGCGGTACGGCGCGTGTTGCGACGGATACGTTTTTTGCTTGCGGCGTATTAGCCATGAAAAACCCTCAAAATCTGAAATTAAATGCCGGTACTTTTCGAATAGCTTCCGGCTCAAGAGCGCGGCCAATAGCGTGACAGCCGATTCTCGTCAATAGCTTAGTGAGCCGCTTATTTCTGACATTGCGAGCAGTAAAAGGTCGAGCGCCCGCTATCGACTCGACGCAAGACGGTCGCACCGCATTCGCAGGCCTCCCCTTCCCTGCCGTAGACCCGCCAGTCCTTGGCGAAATAGCCCAGTTCCCCGTCCGGTTGCACGAAATCGCGCAGAGAAGATCCGCCAGCCGCAATAGCCGCGATCAGGACCTGTTTTATCGCGGCAACGAGCCGCTCGTAGCGCGGCTTCGATATCGCAGCACCTTTTCGACCAGGGGATATGCCCGCCATATGCAGCGCCTCGCAGACGTAGATATTGCCGAGTCCCGCAACCGTGCGCTGGTCTAGCAGCAATTGCTTGATCGGGGCCTTGCGATCCCTGGTCGCGGCTTTGAGATAAGCGCCGGTAAAATCTTCACTCAATGGTTCCGGCCCCATCGCCACGAAAGGCTTGTAACTGTCCAGATCACCGGTGTGAACGATATCCAGCGAACCGAATCGGCGCGGATCGTTGAGCGTCAGCCGGTGGCCGGATTCCGTTTCCAGCAACAGATGATCGTGTTTCTCGATCTCTTCGGGATCAATCCGCCAGCGTCCCGACATGCCGAGGTGAAAGATCATCACGTCGCCCCGGTCGGTTTCGATCAGCCCGTATTTCGCCCGCCGGCCCAGCGAGGTCACCACCGCACCGGTCATCCTTTGCCGCAAATCGACGGGAATGGGCCAGCGCAGATCGGCGCGGCGCGGTTCCACCAGAGTGAGGCGCTGCCCCTCGAGAACCGGGCGCAATCCAGCCACGGTTGTTTCTACTTCGGGCAGTTCTGGCATCGCAGTCCTTATCCGTTACGGTCCAAAGGGCAGCTATAGAGTGATTGCAGTGCTGCCAAGGCTCGTCTACTCGGGATTTCAAAGAAAATCAGCACGGACAAAAAATGGCCATCGAAAGCAAAACCGTCTCCTTCGGCTATGAAGAGGTCGACGAGAGCGAAAAGACCGGCAAGGTTGGCGCGGTATTTTCCAGTGTCGCGTCCCGCTATGATGTGATGAACGACGCGATGAGCGCGGGAACCCATCGTCTGTGGAAAGACCGCTTCGTTCGCCGCGTCAAGCCACGGGCAGGCGAAACGATTCTCGACATGGCCGGCGGCACCGGCGATATCGCCTTTCGCATGGTCGACAGCGGTGCCGACATCACGGTTGCCGACATCAACGCGGAAATGCTGGCCGAAGGGATCGAACGGGCGCTCGAGAAGGATGAGACGCGCCTGGTCTGGAGCCAGCAAAATGCCGAGGAGCTAAACTTCCCCGACGCCCATTTCGATGCCTATACGATCGTCTTCGGCATCCGGAACGTCACCCATATCGACAAGGCTCTGGCCGAAGCCCACCGTGTGCTGAAATATGGCGGACGTTTCTATTGCATGGAATTTTCCCAAACCAGATGGCCCGGTTTTGACAAGGTCTACGAAACCTATTCCCACCATATCCTGCCTAAAGTCGGCAAGGTCCTGGCGAATGACGAGGCCAGCTATCGCTATCTCGCCGAATCGATCGCAAAATTCCCGCCGATGGAAGAGTTTCGCGCGATGATTCAAGCCGCCGGGTTTAGCCAGACCAAGGTGGAACCGATGATGGGCGGGCTGGTCGCTATCCACAGCGGCTGGAAGGTCTGAACCCGGATAAGCGATGACCAGTTCCCGCACCCATATATTCCGCCTGCTCAAATGGGGCCGCACGCTCGCCAAACATGGTGCGCTGCGCGACCTCGAGAAGCACAAGGCAACCCCGCCGCAGGTCCGCCGCCTGTTTCGCATCGCCCGGATCGGTACGTTCCAGCCGAAAGAACCCAATTATTCGGCCGCCCTGCAGGCCATTGGTCCGGCAGCGATTAAACTCGGCCAGACGCTGGCGACCCGCCCCGATGTCATCGGCGAGGCGGCGGCGCGCGATCTGCTGCAATTGCAGGACAGCCTGCCTCCGGTCTCTTTCGACCTGATCCGCGACGAGATTGAACTCAGCCTCGGCAAGCCCCTCGACGAGCTGTACAGCCATATTGATCCCGATCCTGTAGGCGCCGCCTCGATAGCGCAGGTGCACCGCGCTACGACGCTGGAAGGCAAGGATGTCGCGGTCAAGGTACTGCGCCCCGGCATCATCAAGAAATTCTCCCAGGATATTGAGACCTACGAATGGGCCGCGGCGCATCTCGAGGCTTTGGGCGGTGAAGCCAAGCGCCTGCGACCGCAACTGGTCATCGCCAATTTCCGGCGCTGGACAATGCGTGAACTCGACCTGCGGCGCGAGGCCGCCAGCGCATCGGAACTGGCCGAACATATGGCGCAGGTCGATCAATATGAGATACCGGCCATCGACTGGGACCGGACGTCAGGTCGCGTGCTGACCCTTGACTGGGTCGACGGAGTAAAAATATCCGACCGCGAAGGACTGATAGCGGCGGGTCATGATCTCGACGCAATCGCCAGCCGGCTCGTCCACACATTCCTGAAACAGGCAATCGAGGCCGGCTATTTCCATGCCGACATGCACCAGGGCAATCTGTTTGTGAAAGCGGACGGCACGATTGTCGCCATCGATTTCGGCATCATGGGGCGAATCAACCGGAAAGCCCGCTTCTGGCTGGCAGAAATCCTCTACGGCCTGACCACCGGCAATTACAAACGCGTCGCCGAAATCCATTTCGAGGCGCAATATGTCCCCGACCATCACAGTATGGAGGATTTCGCCACGGCCTTGCGCGCGGTCGGCGAGCCGATGCGCGGCAAACCGGTCAGCGAGCTGTCGGTCGGCGATATGCTCGACGGGCTGTTCGCCATCACCCGCGATTTCGATATGGAAACCCAGCCGCATCTGCTGCTGCTGCAAAAGACGATGGTCATGGTCGAGGGCATTGCCACCGATTTGAACCCGACGATCAATATGTGGGATGCTAGCGGCCCCTATGTGAAGGAATGGATCCGCGGCGAACTGGGGCCCGAAGCCGCGATTGCCGACCGGATCAATGCGGACGTCGACACATTGTTGATGCTTCCCGACATTGTCCGCCGGCTTGATGCCCAGCTCCCCCGCCAGGGCGGCGCTCCGCCGCCACCGCCGGTTGCCGATATAGAGCTGATCTGGGAAAAGCGGAATAAAGGCCAGGGCGGCGGATTCTGGCGCTATGCTCTGACAGTAGTGGTAGCAGCCGCTGCGGGAGCTGGCGCCGTTTGGATGTGGGGGTGATTTTGTGACGAAGCATATTCTCCTGATCATCGGTGGCGGCATTGCCGCCTATAAAGCAGCAGAGCTGATCCGCCTGATCAGGAAATCCGGCATGACGGTCCGCTGCGTGTTGACCGAATCGGGAGCGCAATTTGTCACGCCGATGACGCTCGCGGCGCTTTCCGAAAATGAAGTGCACACGACCCTGTGGAGTCTGAAGGACGAAGCGGAAATGGGTCATATCCAGCTCAGCCGTGAAGCCGATCTTGTCGTCGTCTGTCCGGCCACGGCCAATCTGCTGGCCAAAATGGCGGGTGGGGTCGCCGATGATCTGGCGACGACCTTGTTGCTGGCGACCGATACACCGGTGATGGCAGTCCCGGCAATGAATGTGCGAATGTGGCAACATGCAGCGACCCAGCGCAACATCGAGCAGCTCCGGTCCGACGGGATCACCGTGATACAACCGGATGAAGGCGCCATGGCCTGCGGCGAATATGGTCCCGGACGATTGCCGGAGCCCGAAACAATCATGGCGGAAATCAGCGCGATGCTGGGATCATCATCTCCGTCGGCAACCGGTACGCTGTCGTCCGAGCTCGGGCACAATCCGCTCGACGGCCAGCCTGCCTTTGCCCCCGACCGGCACCGCCCACTGCGCGGCAAGCATGTGCTGATCACGGCCGGCCCGACCCATGAGCCGATCGATCCGGTCCGCTATATCGCCAACCGCTCTTCCGGGCGTCAGGGCTTTGCCATTGCCGCCGCGGCCGCCGAAGCCGGAGCGCAGGTAACATTGGTTGCGGGTCCGGTGCATCTCACCACACCTGCGGGCGTCATGCGCGTCGATGTCGAAACCGCGCTTGAAATGGAACGGGCCGTTCAGGACGCCCTGCCCGCCGATGTCGCGATCATGGTCGCCGCCGTCGCCGACTGGCGCGCCGACAGCCGGTCCGGGCAGAAGATCAAGAAAAAGGGGCTGCGCCCGCACCGCTCAAACTGACCGAAAATCCCGATATATTGGCGGGTCTCGCGCAGCATGAAAAACGCCCAGGCCTGCTTATCGGCTTTGCCGCCGAAACCGAGAATATCGTATCCCACGCGGAAGCGAAACTGGCAAAGAAGGGCTGCGACTGGATTGTCGCTAATGATGTGTCCGGCGACGTGATGGGCGGTGCGGACAACAGTGTCCATATCATCACCCGGTCCGGCGCCGAAATCTGGGAACGCCTGCCGAAGCCGGAAGTGGCCCGGCGTCTCATAGCCAAAATCAGTGAGGAACTCGCCTGATGTTCGAACCCGTCGATATTGCCGTCAAGCGTCTGGACCACGCTGGCGACCTTCCTTTGCCGTCCTATGAAACCAGTGGCTCGGCCGGAATGGATATTAGGGCAGCGGAAGATCTCACGATCGCGCCGGCCGGGCGGGGCCTTATCGGGTCGGGCTTCGCCTTTGCCATTCCTCACGGCTATGAAATCCAGGTCCGGCCCCGTTCCGGACTGGCGCTAAAAAAGGGGTCAGCATTCCCAACACCCCGGGCACGATCGACAGCGACTATCGCGGCGAGCTGAAAGTGATCCTGATCAACCACGGCGAGGAGGACTTCGTTGTCCAGCGCGGCGACCGGATCGCCCAGATTGTCGTGGCACCTGTCCAGCGCGGCATTCTCAAAGAGGTTGACCGACTCGACGAGACTGCGCGAGGAGAAGGTGGTTTTGGATCAACGGGAGTGTAGAAAATGGGTATTTCAACTCTAATTCTCGCAGCAGCACTGCAGACCGGTTCGGTCACCAGTACAGGAATCCCGCCGGTACCCGACGATTTACGCGCCGTGCCGGTAGCGGAATTCAGACGAAAGCCGGAATATAGCTACAAGGAATCGCTGAACGCGAAAAAACTGGCAGCGGATTGTACACCGACAGAAAAACTGTTCGGTGGAGAAAATTATTTCGTCGAGGTCCTGCTTTTGGTGGATGGCAAGAGGAGCCTTCGCCAGGTGACGCCGATTTCCATCCAGTGTCCGGCGCTGGAGGAATATGTCGCCCGCTATTTTGCCCGGGTGGGCAAGAATAACATGGAATCGACACCAGACCGGAAGCCCGCCTGGCGCCGTAGCGTCCTGAAATTCTACTGGTAGGCTATTGGACCTTACGGACGAACAGCTCGACCGCTATGCCCGCCATATTGTGCTCAGGGATATTGGCGGGGCGGGGCAGAAGAAGATTCTCGACGCGCATATTCTGATCGTCGGAGCGGGCGGCATCGGTTGCCCGGCCATTCAATATCTGGCGGCCGCGGGGATCGGCGCGCTGACCATTTTTGACGATGATATCGTGTCGCTATCGAACCTGCAGCGGCAGGTATTGTTTACCGAAAATGATGTCGGAAAAGCAAAAGTTGAAGTTGCCGAAGTTGCTGCGCAGCGCATCAACCCGGACGTCAGTGTTTTTCCAATAAATCAAAGGCTTACCGCGCAGCATTTCGCAGAGGACGCCGCAGCATTTTTTGCCCCTTTCGACGCGATTATCGACGGCACGGACAATTACCAGACCCGCCTGCTCGTCTCCGATCTGTCCGTCACCCACCGCATCCCGCTGGTTTCCGCGGCGATCGGCCAGTTCCAGGGACAGCTCGGCACGTTCCGCGGCTGGGAGGAAGACAAGCCCTGCTACCGCTGTTTCGTCGGCGACGCGCTCGACCCCGAAGATTGCGACAATTGCAGCGAAGTTGGCGTTCTCGGCGCAATGGTCGGCCTGATGGGCAGCTTCGCGGCGATGGAAGCGATCCGCGTGGTCACCGGCTTCGGCCAGGACCCCGCCGGAAAACTCCAGCTTTTCGACGGCCTCGCGCCCTCCATGCGCAGCATCAACCTGCCCAAGGACCCGCATTGCAAAAGCTGTGGCACGCCGCCACCAACTTGAATGACGCAAAACCTTGTCTGAGGGTGATCTGTAACCGTCTATCGAGCCCGCGCCGCTTCCCTGAAACCGGACACACAAGGTCCTGTGCCCACGATATACCAACCTGAAATTCGTCCGTAAGGGAATATTGCAAACAGGGGGGATATTGGTCGCGCGAAGGGTCGAGTGAGAAGGATCGCTTCTCAGCCGTTTATGCACAAAACGCTTCGGGGAGGTGACCGAAAATAGCAGAGGTCCGGAAACCACCACCCATCGCGGATATTTCGGATCGCTGCGGTAAAAATCTGCCGGAACACAAAAGCGGACATGGAAACAAGCCCGTCATCGTGGGTCAAGGCTCCCGCCGATTAATCGATTGCGCCGACGTCAATTTGCATTATGTTTCCCTATGGTGGTTGGGGGCGGCCTTTTTGGATTCTTCAGAGCAGCAAGATAATCTCACTGAATCCAGCGGGTGTGCACAGGCAGCGCTTTTTGGGCCATTCCAGCTTATCATGAAAGACGGCGCGGAAGTGCTTATCTCAAATCGTCGCGCACGCGCTATGCTGGCAATGTTATGTTTGGCACCGGATGAGCCTATTGATCGCGATCATTTGAGCAGGCTTTTATGGCCCGGCCGGTTTGAAGCACAGGCAAAAGCCAGTTTGCGGCAATGTTTGTCAGATCTGGGGAAATTACTCGCGGCGGCGGATTGCGACCTTTTGGACATTTCACGATCCCGTATTGGCTTGAAAGCAGGTGCCGTCAGAACAGACCTGTCTGATCTGCATGATTTGCTCACGGAAGGTAAATATCTTGAAGCAACCGAAAGGCTGGTTTCCATCGGTGCCATACCTTTACTGGATCAGATGAATTACGGCGAGGCATTTGACGATTGGCTTTCCGTGCATCGCCAGCAAGCGGAACAGCGCCTGGAAAGCGCGGTCTCTGTCGCGCTATCAGCATTGGAAAAGGTGATAATCTTTCTGAACATGCCAGATTATCCAGTCTTTGGTCGGTGCGACATCCCCCCGCCCAAACCATAGCGGACAGGAAACAAGGCAAAGTCAGGATTGCAGTGCTTCCGTTCAAATCAATCGCCGATCCTGCCGATCACGGATTTTTGCCGATGGTGTCGTCGACGAACTGATCACAAGTCTCGGGCAGGTGCCACAGCTTCTTATTGCTGGTCGGACGTCATCCTTCCAATTTAAAGATTCTGACAAACCACCATCAAAGATTGCAGATACCCTTAACGTATCACATCTTTTGGAAGGTACGGTTTACCGTCAGGGAGAACAGGTTCGTGTTGCGGTTAGCCTGGTTGACGCGGAGAGCGGTTTTGAATCATGGGCCTACTGCTATGATGGAAGTCTGGACGACATGTTCGCCGCACGGGCCGAGGTTGTACAGGCCATAACAAACGGGCTGAGTGATGCGCTGAAATTGACAGAACATGCATCCCAACCCCGCAAGCTGACCAGCGATAGGAAAGCTTATGGGCTTTACCTGCAAGGCCGGGCGCTAACTATCAGGGCTATCGGTGATGGAGTGCTGCCGTCGGCCATCGAACTCCTGGAAAAGGCACTGGAGATCGACCCCGAATTCGCGGAATGCTGGACCGCTCTGGCTGAAGCGGAAATCAACATGACCGTCTTCACTCCCTGTCTGGACAGATTGGAGCGATGCGAAAAGGCAGCGGGATATGCGAAAAAAGCTCTCTGTCTATCGCCGCAACAGGCACATGCCCGTATCGTACTCGCCTTTTACGCATGGACGCAAAATGACATTATCGGGGCACTGGATCTGGCATTTGAAGCCTATCGACTGGAACCCAATAATCCCGATGTTTTGAACCGGGTTGGCTCCTTTCTGCTCTATTGTGGGCGTTCCCGGGACGCCTTGCCCTATATTGAAGCCAGCATAGATCAGGATCCGGTGAATGGGCGGAATTACGCCATACTTTCCGGTGTGCATCTCAATCTCGGCAATATCGAGGCAGCTGTAGAAGCGGGACAGAGGATGGTGGACCTGGGGTTTCCATCTCTGTGGCTCGCGGCAGCATTGGCGGTATCGGGCGACAGAGAGGCTGCGATCGAAACCTATCAGCTAACAAAGAAGCTGATGAACACCGTGATATACCCGCCAGCTGGCAGTGCGCCGCTCAACCCCGATGCTATGGATGCCTATTGGTTGATGGCTGCGAAGGGGCTTTGGAGCGGGAAAGACCAAGACCGCAAAATTATTGCATGGTGTTGGAGATGCTCCACGCCACCCTGCACGATCCCTGTGACTCGACGATCGTTCTCCCCGCCATTTGGATGGGCGAGGCGCCGTTGGTTTTCAAAACTCTCGGCACACAGATTACCACCGCCAATTTTTCGCCTTCATGTCGCTCTGGACCAATGCGGAGCCCATAAACCGGGTCCGACTGCATCCCGATTTCATGGATTTCGTCGAACGGATCGGGATGGTTGCAGCATGGGAAAAATATGGCTGGCCAGATTTGCTGCCGGAGCCTTCAACCATAATCTAAGCCATTATTGACGCTTTTTTGACGGTAGTGCCGTTGACCGGATGTTACATCCTAGCCCATCAACACCGCACTGAAATTGCACACAAGTTAGACTATTTGAACTGGCCCGGAAAACCTCGGCTGCCGTCAATGGGATAGCTTTGCCTGTAGTTTCAATCAAACCAAAACAGGAGAATGGTGATGAAACTGACCAAGAAGATGATGATCGCGACTGCGATGCTGGTGACAACTCCGATGGCCCTGCCAATGGTCGCAACGGCGCAGGAATTCCCGTTGGTCGCCGGAGAATTTTCCGAAGTCAGTGGCATATATGTCAAAGATGGTGGGGTTTATAAATACGCGCAATGGCTCGCCACAGAATGGAAGAAAAATGCTGAGTTCGCCAAATCTCAAGGCTGGCTCAACGATTATAAAATCTACGTCAACGCTCACCCTCGTGACGGTGAACCCAATATCTATATCATGAGAATTTTTCCAGCTTGCCCGATGCTGCAGAATCCGAACGGCGTGACGCGGCTTATGATGCATGGGCCAAAAAGACCGCTGAGCAGCAAATTGCAGAATCCGGCAATCGCGCGGAATACCGGACCGTAAAAAGCAGCATGTTGCTTCGCGAATATAAGATTCGATAGGCCGACCTTAGGCCTATCGAACAGCGCGCGCAGGCGTTGCGTCCGGCGGATAGTTTATTGCGACCCGCTTTCCGCCGGATTTTCCCTCTTATCGCGAACACAGGAACCGGACGATATCAGCGGTGTCCATGATCTCGCACGTGATTTTTCGGCGCTGGTCCGGCGAGAACCGCGGGGTTCGATGCAGCTCATCACAAGCTGACCAGTTGGCTGAGCCACAGCGCGATGGAAGAACTCAGCATGGATAGCCCGTTCATCACAGGGAACCGCTTTGCCCTGTTTATCGATATGCTGATCAGGCGCCGAGCAACCGGAGAGTGCGCACCCTTTTCCGAGATCGCCATCTACACCGTCCGCGACAGCAAGATCGTCGAGGAACGGTGTTTTTATGACTGAACAAAAAACTCGGGTGCCCTCATACCGAACCGGGAGAAAAGCCGTTGACCCAATTTACATCCCAAGTTGCGATCCCAAATGTCGCCAAAACCGCAATCCCGGCAATGTCCGAAAACAGATATTTGCGATCGACCGCCATCATATTGCTATATTTCATGCAGGGAATCGTTGCAGGCCTCAGCCTGATCGCCATTCCTGCATGGCTCGCCGCGCGTGGTGCCTCACCTATCGAAGTTGGCGCTTTCGTCGGAACGGCAATGCTGCCCTGGTCACTGAAGCTTTTCAACGGTCTGTTGATGGACCGCTTTACCTATCGACCAATGGGCAGGCGTCGTTCTTGGATTCTGGTCGCTCAGGCGATGATGATGCTGACTTTGTTTGGCCTGGCGATCGCTGCCCCTTCAGCCGGTCAGATCATCATACTCACGGGCTTTTGTTTCACCCTCAATCTCTGCGCAACCTTCAACGATGTCGCGGTCGATGGCATGGCGGTTGATCTGGTGCCCGAAGAAGAGCGAACCACCATTAACGGAATTATGTTTGGTTCTCAGACATTGGGCATTTCTGCGTCCGGGTTTATTGCCGGGCAATTGTTGGCGAATGACAAGATTTCCACAATGGCATTGTTGTTTGGCGCTTTTGTCGCCATCGCATCGCTGTTCATTTCCCTGTTCCGCGAACGCCCCGACGAGCGGCTTTTTCCTTGGACGAGCGGCCAGCCATCAGCGGAATGCGCCGCGCGCCAGCATACCGCCTGGCTTCCCATATTGAGGGGGATTTTTCGATCGCTGCTTTCCTCAAAAATACTGCTGTTCCTGACAGGAATGGGATTGGCCACAGCGACCTACGCGTTCACAGATTCCGTCGCGCCTATACTTGCAGTCCAGCAGTTGGGGTGGGGGAGCGACGACTATAGCAGCTTTGCGAGTATTGTCGGGCTTTTTGCGGCGATTGCGGGTGCCACGATGCCAGCATTGATTGTCCGCTGGGCGGGCCTGCGCATGACCATATCAGTGTTTTTCTTATCCTTGCCATTGCAGCAATCGTCGGTGGCGCTACTTTGGGAAACTGGGAAAGCAGCACGATCTTTGCAGCTATCTTTGCGGTTCAATATTTCGCCAGTCTTTTTCTGACCATAGCCCTCATCGTGTGGGCTATGCGTCTTTGCGATCCTGCGATAGCCGCGAGCTTGTTTGCACTGTTTATGGCAGTCCCGAACCTCGCCCGCTCGGCCATGTCGGGCAGCTTCGGATGGCTCATCGAAGCCAGCGGTTACGCCGCTGCCTATTATGCGGTGGCTATATTATCGCTCGGCGGATTGCTTTTCTGCCTGCTCGCCAAAGTCGGCGTTGGCGCACCGGCGCATGAACAGGAAAACAGGCTGCATAGATGACGGCAGTATAAGTTTCCCCGCTCCCGCAATTTGCGCTTTGCCCAAAACCGCCTAAGATGCAAAAACACAGGGAGGAATATCATGACATTACCGGTAACCGGCCTCGCCGCCGCGATTTGCGCCTTGCTGCTGATCTACTGCGCCTATGCCACGGTCAAGGTCCGCCTCGCGACCCAGATCGGCTTTGGCGACGGCGACAATCCCGATCTGCTGGCCGCCCGGCGCACCCATGCCAATCTGTCGGAACATGCGCCGGTCTTCCTGATCATGCTCGGCATCCTGGAGCTCGCCAACGCCAATCATACAGGCCTCACCGCCATTGCGGCGGTCTTCCTGATCGGCCGTGTCGCCCATATCGCCGGCATGGCCCAGCATCACAAGGGTGGCTCCCCCCGCTTTCGGCAACTGGGCGTGCTGGCCACCTGGCTGACGACGGTGGCACTGGCCTTGTGGATCCTCTTCCTGTTCGTGACGATGCACGTATAGAATATAGGCGCGTCGCGCTTGATGCGGCGTTGGTACAGCGGGACATGCTGATCGGCGGCAGGGTTCACGGGATCCGAAACAAGTGTGGTGCCCGGAATATTGCGACAACCTAGCCCCTGGCCCCGTCCACTTCGCGCACCGGCAGTTGGTGCCACTCCTCTGCCTCGAACATCCGCATGTTCACGCCCATCCGCTCGGGCGACGCCGTCAGCGGAGTCCAGTGGGTGAAGCAGCCGCAGCGCCGGCAGATCCAGCTGGTGATAGTCCGGTCGCCCTGGACATAGGGGCTGATCGCGTCGGGCTGGGCAGCGATAGTCACGTCTTCGGGCGGCCAGTAGCCACCGCGCCAGCCGGTCTTGCGGCACAGGGTGCAGTTGCAGCGCAGCACTTCGGCCGGCGGCGCCGCGACACTGATCTGCACCGCGCTGCAATGGCAACTGCCCTTTATCGCACCCACCGCGCCGTCAGCCCTTAACAGAGGCCGTGCGAGAGGAGCTGGTCTACCCAGTCGGGCACCAGCTCGCCCGCTTTGCCCATCCGGCTTTCGTGGAAATGGAAACTGCCTTCCGAGGGATCGAGATTCATCTCCAGTGTTTGCGCGCCGTGATAGCGGGCGGTCTGGACAAAACCGGCGGCCGGATAGACCGCGCCGGAGGTGCCGATCGAGACGAACAGGTCGCACTGGGCGAGCGCCGCTTCGATCCGCTCCATCTGATAGGGCATTTCACCGAACCAGACGATGTCCGGGCGCAGACTGCCCCGCTGGCCGCATTCGGGACAGGGCGGGCCAGCAGCCATCACCCCGTCGAACGGCGAGCGCGCATCGCAGGCCAGACACCAGGCGCTGTTCAGTTCGCCGTGCATATGGAGCAGCCGTTTCGATCCGGCACGGTCGTGCAGGTCATCTACATTTTGCGTGACCAGCAGCAGCTCGCCCGCCCAGGTCTGGTCGAGCCTCGCCAGCGCCTGATGCGCCGCATTGGGCTCCACCGTCTTCAGTTTGGCGCGGCGCTCGTCGTAGAATTTCTGCACCAGGTCGGGATCGCGGACAAAGGCCTCGGGCGTCGCCACATCCTCGACCCGCTGCCCCTCCCACAGACCATCCGGCCCGCGAAAGGTGGCGACCCCGCTCTCGGCGCTGACACCGGCACCGGTGAGGATTACGATATTGTTGAATCTTTGCAGCATTCGGCCCCCATAACCGTTCGCTTCGAGCGAAGTCGAGAAGCATATGGGGCACAGGCGCGAGAAATTTCATTCCAACGTGTCTCGACTTCGCTCGACACGAGCGGCTAGAGAGTGTCGCACAACAGGACCAAAGACAGGGACCCCAAGATGACAGCCATCGGAATTATCGGCAGCAAGGGCCGCATGGGACAGGCGCTCGTTGCGGCGATCGCGGAAGCGGGCTACAGCCACGCCGGCGGCGCGGACCAGGGCGATGCTATCGCGGCGCTGGTCGCGGCGAGTGATGTGCTGGTCGACTTCTCCTCGCCAAAAGCGCTGCAGGCAACGCTCGATGCCTGCGTCACGGCGAATAAGCCGATCGTCATCGGCACCACCGGACTGGAGACCGCGCATCACGCCGCGATCGACGCGGCGGCGACCAAGATCCCGGTGCTGCAGACCGGCAACACTTCGCTCGGCGTCAATATGCTGGCGGCGCTGGTCGAGCAGGCGGCGAGCCGGCTGGGCGACGACTGGGATATCGAGATCGTCGAAATGCACCACCGGCACAAGGTCGACGCCCCCAGCGGCACCGCGAAATTGCTGGGCGAAGCCGCCGCGCGCGGCCGCGGCATCGACTTGGACGCCAACAGCGAAAGCGGCCGCGACGGCATCACCGGCGCGCGCGCAAAGGGCGCTATAGGCTTTGCCGCCTTGCGCGGCGGATCGGTCGCCGGCGATCACACTGTCATCCTGGCGAGCGACGAGGAACGGATCGAGCTGACCCACCGGGCAGAAAACCGGATGATCTTTGCGCGCGGTGCAGTGAAGGCGGCTGGCTGGCTGGTCGGGCAGAGTCCCGGGCGCTACGGGATGGACGGAGTTCTGGGGTTTTAGATCTGGCTGGCAGGATGATCCCGCTCCCGGTCTTGCGATGAAGCAGCGCTATTGCCCCGCCAATCAAATGCCATTTTTCCTGCGCCTCCGCAAAACTCCGCGACGCCTGACCCGGATCATCCAGCAGGTCGACCAAATCGTAGCGATGCAACCAACCATTGCGAGCAGGCCATATACGAGCACCGCGTCATCGCTGAAGGTGACCCCGCTGCGGGCATCAAAATATTGGCCCGATGGTCCGTAGGATATCTGCATTCTATCATAGCAAAGCATCGCGAAGCCGAGAGTCAGCGCGGCCATAGAAAGGGTGGTGACAAGGCTCAGCATCTTGGCCGGTTTCACGGATCTTGCTCCATCACCATGGATATCACCCCGATCTTGCCGTCCGGCCAAGAGACGGCCGGCGACAGGTCGGTTTCGCCTATCGATAGAAGCAAAGCCTGAATAACCAAAGCCGAAATTCTCGCCAGATCGGCTTCGCCGGAAAGATAACTCTGGCGGCGATTGCCACGCGAAGACGGCAGGCTCTCCGTCCGGTTCTGACTCCCTAGACCCCGCTTGCCCGCACGGCCCCCATTTCGGGAGCATCCATGACCGCGCCGACATCGATCGGGGCTCCATCATCTTGGCGAGTCCCGGCATAACCGATTGAATCATTCTCATAACCGCTTTCAGCGCCAAAATTCTCGTCATTCCACGCCTGCAGCCGTTCCATCCGCAGCCGGTCGCGTTTGCGGGCCGGTTCCTCCGGTACCAGAATGCGGGCGCCATTCTCATAGCGGCCGATTTCATAGCCGGCGTCGTTATATTGCGCAGGCTGCGCCGGGGACGTCCGGGTCCGCACATGAGGCATCTCGTAGGCATTCTGCCCGAGCGCATAGCGTTCGACCGGATCGACCGGCGGCGGCACGGACAGGCGGGCGTGCATCGCTTGCCGGGTCAGGTCGCCAAGAGCCATCCCCGCCATCAGCGCCAGCGACAGGCCGATTGTCGTCCAGGAAAAATCTCCGTCGCTGTCCTTCTTGTCCCCATGCCCAGAATACGCGCGAGGTGGCGATCCGTTCCCGGTGGAGGGGGGAAGCCGTCCCTGTTGCCTGCGCGCCGTCCGCAGATCCGGGCGCCGTATCG
This sequence comes from Sphingopyxis sp. BSNA05, assembly GCF_013265645.1. Classification (NCBI taxonomy): domain Bacteria; kingdom Pseudomonadati; phylum Pseudomonadota; class Alphaproteobacteria; order Sphingomonadales; family Sphingopyxidaceae; genus Sphingopyxis; species Sphingopyxis sp. BSNA05. The sequence continues at coordinate 25,069 of NZ_PYIA01000089.1, forward strand.
GTCACCCGGCTTGCCAATATCCACCGGACAGCATAAGCCCTCCCCATGGATTTTGATGACCAGCTGCAACGCTATTTCGGCACCGCCGACCTTGCTGCCATCCAGCCGGAAGCGATGGACGCGGGTATCGAACATATGCGCGTCGACTTCGGTCTGGAAAAGGATCGCGGGCGGCGTTTTGCCTTATGGGCAGTGCTTTATATGCTCGGAACGCACCTGGATCTCGACAAGGCGTTCGAGGACGAGGCCGACCGCAATTCGGCGCGGGACTTCATGGATATGATGGACCGGGTTCAGGGCGACTGAGCGTCGGGCCGCGGGCCGGTCCGGACAGCAACCGGCCCTCGCCCCCGACTCGTGCGTGGACTTTCGCGGGGCGATGTGAAAGGACTGGGTGAAAGGACTGGCCGCCAAAATGATAACAGGAGAACGAGCGTGACGATGAAGACCCTATTTGATGTCAGTGGTAAAGTGGCTGTGGTCACCGGCGGATCCAGCGGTATCGGCGCGATGATGGCGCGCGGCCTGATCGAAAATGGCGCGAGGGTCTATATCACCGCCCGCAAGGAAGAGCGGCTGATGGCGATGGCCGCCGAATTGTCCGAACTGGGCGATTGTATCGCGATCCCGGCCGACCTGTCGAAGGTCGAGGGTATCGAGGCGCTGGTCGCGGCAATCAGCGAGCGTGAAGAGAAAATCGATATCTTGATCAACAACGCCGGCGCGAACTGGAGCGCTTCCATCGAGGATTTCCCGGAATCGGGCTGGGACAAGGTGATGGACATCAACATCAAGTCGATCTTCTTCGCCACCCAGAAATTCCTGCCGCTGCTGAAGGCCTCCGGCAGCGCCGACGAACCGGCGCGGGTGGTCAATATCGCGTCGATCAACGGCATCCGCAATTCGGGCATGCCGACCTATGCCTATACCGCCAGCAAGTCCGGCGTGATCAATCTGACAGAACATCTGGCCACCGATCTCGCTGCCTATAATATCAACGTCAACGCGATCGCGCCCGGCTTCTTCCCGAGCAATATGACCAAGCAGATTGTCGAGAATGACGGCATGACCAAGATGGCGATCTCCCAGATTCCGCGCGGCCGGATGGGCGCGCCGGAGGATATCGCCGGTACTGCGCTCTATCTGTGCGCGCGCGCTTCCTCCTGGATGATCGGCCAGACGCTGGTGCTCGACGGCGGGATGATTTCGCGCCCCTGATCCGGCAATGCCATGGCGGCACCCGCGAATATGGCTGATTTTTGCCGGTGCCGCCCGTCTGTTCAGTAAAGCGCAATATTTCTATTTTTACAACGATGCACGACCGGGGGGGTTGCCGTCGACGGGGCGGGTCACGAAAAAGGCCGGAAGTCATGTCCTTCAGAAATTTTGCAGCCACCGGCCTGATCGCCAGCCTGCTCTGGTCCGCCAGCGCCGTTGCCGAGCCGGCCCCCGATCTCGACACGCCGGAACGGATCAACATTCTCGTCACCTTTGGCGACGACGAATGTCCGGAGGCGCAGGGCGACGAGATTGTCGTCTGCGCCCAGCGGCCCGAATCGGAACGCTATCGTATCCCGCCCGAATTGCGCGAAAGCGAAGAGGAACAGGCCGGCGAACAAAGCTGGTCCTCGGTCGTCGCTTCGCATGACGAAGCCGCTCGCCCCGGCCGTCCGGGCAGCTGCTCGGTGGTCGGCACCTTCGGCTTCACCGGCTGTCAGGCGGCGATCATGCGGCAATGGTTCGACGAGCGCCGCACCGACCAGTGATCCGGCGTCCCTGTGGCCAGGCGATTGTATTTTCGCCACCGACCGGCCATGACGGCGGGCATGAAAAAAGCCGATATCTTCGAATTCTACGCCCGCCTCGCCGCCGACAATCCTTCGCCGGAGACCGAGCTCAACTATGGCAATGTCTATCAGCTGGTCGTCGCCGTCGCCCTGTCCGCGCAATCGACCGACATCGGCGTCAACAAGGCGACGCGCAAGCTGTTCGCCGAGGTGACAACGCCGCAGCAGATGGTCGATCTCGGCCTCGACGGGCTGAAGGAGCATATCAAGACGATCGGCCTCTATAATACCAAGGCGAAGAATGTGATCGCGCTGTCGGAAATGCTGATCGCCGAATATGGCGGCGAGGTACCGGCCGACCGCGACGAGCTGGTCAAGCTGCCCGGCGTCGGGCGCAAGACCGCCAATGTCGTGATGAACTGTGCCTTTGGCGCGGAGACCTTCGCGGTCGACACGCATATTTTCCGGGTCGGCAACCGCACCGGTCTGGCGCCGGGCAAGACCGTGCTGGCGGTCGAGAAAAAGCTGGAGAAGCAGACCCCCGCCCCGTTCCGCGTCCACGCCCATCACTGGCTGATCCTGCACGGCCGCTATATCTGCAAGGCGCGCAAGCCGGAATGCTGGCGCTGTCCGGTTGCCGATCTGTGCCGGTTCAAGAAGAAGACACCCGCGCCCGCCTGAGCTGCTCCGCATCATTGCGTATTTTATTCAGCTTCGCGAAATGTGAAGCGATGTAAATTCGTACCAAGATGGCAACCATCCGCAGGAGAAGAACATGCGCTTTCAGACCCCTCTCATCCTTGCCTCCGCCCTCGCCGCCGGCAGCGTCGCCTTTGCCGCCGAGAGAGCTTCGGACGACGACAAATATGAAATCCGCGAGATTGGCGAGCCGGAAAATTGCATCATGCGCTCCAGCATCCGCTCGACCGATGTGATCGACGACCAGACCATCGATTTCAAGATGCGCAACGGCGATATCTACCGCAACAATCTGCCCAACAAATGCAGCGGACTCGGCTTTGAAGAGGCCTTTTCCTACAAGACATCGACCAACCGGCTGTGCAACGTCGACATCATCCATGTCCTCAGCCAGACCGGCGGCCGGCTTGATACGCGCGGCGCTGCGGCCTCGGCAAATTCCAGAAAATCGAGAAAATTCCGAAGGAAGAAAGCGCAGATTGAGCCGCGCCCGGCAGGCGATTTGCCGGCGCAGAATAATCTATTGGCAAAGCGGCAAATCCGCTGCTAGATGCGCAGCCGGCGGACCACCGCCCCGGCACCCGTAGCTCAGCTGGATAGAGCGCTGCCCTCCGAAGGCAGAGGTCATAGGTTCGAATCCTATCGGGTGCACCATTATCTCAATGACTTAGAACCACCCGGCGCGCGTGTATGGAATGAGTATGGAAAATAGGGGTGAATATTTGCCGCTGATAGACGCTAAATAGCGCACAACCTGCGATTCCTCAAATTCCACGCAGCAAGTAACTTCTACGCTCGGATTGATAAGAGAACGAGACTTAAACTTTATCCTCAGTCCCCATCAGCGGAATGGCAAGACCTATTCTTCAGCAAAGTTATTCCACCGCCGGTCGCATACGCCTGCATTAGGTAGACATCAAAGCTTGTTGCAGCCAAAGCGGAATTGCCTCCGAGTTATTTGGTCGCTCTCATGTTCAAAGGATCAGAAGACTGTTCACTAGTCGGCCTGCTTCCGCCATGCTGGTATTGATTGCGAAGTTGACGCAAAGCGTGCTCCGTGAGGGTTTAAAAGCGCATACGTCGATTACGCACTTGCGCCATCAGTTCCGCCATTTCACGCTCTTCTTGCGTTGAAATATCCCCATGAGCCATCTTCTTTAGCAACAATTTTAAACGTGCTTGAAGCCTGTCTGGCGTGGGGGCCAAGACATCGGAATTGTCAGGTCTTTTCTCTGCTAACATCGTCATATCCTACACCTCACTGCTTAATATTACCTTTACGACTTGACCGGCGGATCATCGGGACATCTTATATTCAAGTCTCTTATACCCAGGGCTAATTCAATTAAAGCCGCGAATTGCACCAGCGGCTCGTAATGCGACTGGTCCGGGCCGTTGTGTGCACGAAAATGATCTGCTTCATCACTAGTCGCAATTACAACACCCCAGCAGTCATCCATACCGTCAGGGATTATTGGGGTTGCAAAAATCGAGCGATAAACATTCGGTTGAACCGCTTCATGTCCAAGAGCGGACTGAACAGCGGCGTCGGTCATATCACCCACACGAACCGGTTCTTTAGTTTGAAACACTCTGCCAGTAACCCCAACATCAATCGGCCAAGATCGTGATCTGGAAATATCGCAGTCCACTGCTCGCTTATTGGCAATTGGCTTTAAGACATCTATTTCAATACCGTCCTCAGTTTCCTTGGCCGGTCGTTGGATGCTGATTGACCATGTGTCTATCTGCTCGAACCCACAAGCAATCGACAATTCGTGTCCCACAGCAGACAGCATTTTTATAGCAATCTCATTTTCATCGCCTACTACAATTCCTACCTTCTCTTTAACATAGGTAAGCAACGATTGCACAGCAACGTTCGACGAAATGCTATTTTCAAACCGACGAGTGAGTGTTTTCAAAGCCTGATAATCATCTCTTA
>NZ_PYIA01000090.1:0-868 GCF_013265645.1 Sphingopyxis sp. BSNA05
CCTTGCCTCGCTGCGCTCGGTTGATGTCCTGCTACCGAGCATAGCAAGGCAAGCGCGACCGCGCGCCGGGCGAAAGCCCGCCCCGTCGGAGGCGTTCGCGCAGCGAACTGCCGCGAGACAAAATTACACCCCCAGCATCGCCCGTTTCTCCTCGGGCGACAGAAAATCCGCCTCGCACACCTGCTTCCACAACCGCTCGCGATCTTCCGACAGCGCCGGGATCTGGTCACGGTCCACCGCCAGTTTCGCATCCGGCCACCACGAACCCAGCGCACCCGACAGTCCATCCAGTATCTTCCCCGCCAGCGGCAGGATCGTCAGCCGCCACAGCGCCCGGTTGGCCTCGCGATAATTGGCGTAACTATTATCGCCAGGCAAGCCGAGCAACATCGGCGGCACGCCAAAAGCGAGCGCAATCTCCCGCGCCGCCGCTTCTTTCAGCGCGACAAAATCCATGTCCGCCGGCGTCATGCTCATCGACTGCCATTTCAGCCCGCCCTCGAGCAGCATCGGCCGCCCGGCATTGCCCGCCCCGGCAAAGCTCGCATCCATCTCGGCCTTCAGCCGGTCGAACTGCTCCCCGGTCAGCGCCGACCCATCGGCACCCGGATCATAGACCAAAGCGCCCGATGGCCGCGCCGCATTGTCCAATATCGCCTTGTTCCACTTCGCCGCCGCATTATGCACCGCCACCGCTTTCGCCGCAGCGCCCAAACAGCCGAGCCCATAATGGTCATCGGTCGGGTGAAAGCCCTTCAAATGCACGATCGCCGGCCGGCCCACCGCATCCTGCGCCGCAAAGCGCGTCCGATGTTCGCCAGCCCGGTAATTATAGGCGACCGGCCAGCCTTTGGCATCGGGCTCGACG
>NZ_PYIA01000091.1:0-687 GCF_013265645.1 Sphingopyxis sp. BSNA05
GGGCCAGCCAATATTATTCTAGCTGGCATGTCCATTGGTATGCCTATCCGCTGATCTACTGGATGGAGATTGTCGCCGATTTTCTCTGTCTCGAAGCAGGTTCTGTCGACATTCTCTATATTTCCGAGATTGATCCGCTGTGGCAAGACAGTGAACTTACCGCGATCATCAATCCAGAAGCAGTTCTGTTCGCCAATCCGCTGGCGCTCGCTGCGTGCGCGGCCGACTGTGTTTCTGCCACGGTCAATCTGCCGCGCGATGAACTCTTCTGGTGTGCTGGCTGTCAGGGTTCAATGTATCCGATGAACGGCAATGTCTCGGCGAGCATTGGCCATGTCCAGGCCTCCCGGCTCGTCTTGTCGCGCTTTGCGTATAAATTACACCGCCAGCTGGTGTCCTGGGGAACCATGGGCAACAAAGGCCTGTGCGGCAAATATCTCATGCCGATCATGCGCAAGCAGCAATATCGCCTGCAGGCTACCAATCCCAATCCGGCGACAAAGGGCCGCTATGCCTGCCCGCCCATCGGAGCCTCCACCACCTTTCAATCTGCCGGACAGGTCATTCCCGCCATTGGCGAGGACATGGGCTATCTAGTCTGGCGCAAACGGAATTGCTGCGCATTATGAAGAACTTCGTTCTCTTTTCGGTTTTGTTCACGATCTCCGCGTCCACCGGTTTTGCCGC
>NZ_PYIA01000092.1:0-91729 GCF_013265645.1 Sphingopyxis sp. BSNA05
GGTTGCTGCCTTCACAGCGGTCGCGGATAGTCTTCCCATAGCCCTGATATTCCCACATTTGTTCCCACATTCCAAATCACACACCGGTGGAAACCTGAGGACAAATGAGGACCCGAATCATCCGCTAACCCGCAGTAAACTGCGGGTCTCATGGGTTAGCTCGGGATGTATGGGAACAGGGGAGTGGAGGACACGGAGGGATTCGAACCCTCGAAGCCCGTAAAGGCTTGTCTCCTTAGCAAGGAGGTGGTTTCAGCCGCTCACCCACGTGTCCACGCAGTTTGGCTTGAAGTCGCGCTATAACGGCGGAAAGCGCTGGCTGCAACGGGAAAAATGGACCGAATTAAATCCTGCCTGAAAATCGAGATTATGCCTGTTGCCGGCCACGGGACTCGGACCGCCGCAGAATCGAGTCCGTTCGTCGTCCGTTCATTGCGTGGTCATATCCGACGGCCGAGAGCCTATATCTGGCTGGTAACGGGAAGGAGTTTACCCATGTTACGGTTATGCTTGAAGAAATCATTGGGTTTATTTGCTGTATTGGCCCTTGCCGGTGCACCGGCTCTGTCGCCCGCATATGCCCAGGTGGAAACCGTCGATCCGAATGACGTCATCGATGCCGATCTGGCCGCGCCCGACTATGACGGGAATTTTGAACCTGACGCCTCTCGCCCGGCCACGGTCGAGGACGCGCCGATGGACAGCGATATAAACGCGGATATTGTTGCGCCTTCCGGACCCGCAACGACCGCTGCCCAGACCGGCAGTGCTGTCGCTCCGGCGACCGATGACGGCAACACCTATCAGGACGACGACCTGATCGGCGCGGCCGAAGGCGTCTTCGGCAAGGGCGCAAAAGGCCTGGCCGAAGTGATCGAGGATATCTTGAAGAAACAGGGCCGGCCCAACGCCTATATCGCCGGACGCGAAGCCAGCGGCGCTTTTGTCGTCGGACTGCGCTATGGTTCGGGCAAGCTCTATCACAAGGTCGAGGGCGAACGCCCGGTCTACTGGACGGGGCCTTCCATCGGCTTCGACTTTGGCGGCAACGCGGCCAACACCTTCGTTCTGGTCTATAATCTCTACGACAGCGAGGAATTGTTCCAGCGCTTCCCCGCCGGCGAGGGCGCGGCCTATTTCATCGGCGGTTTCCACGTCAGCTATCTGCGCAGCGGCGACAAGGTGCTGATCCCGGTACGCCTCGGCGCGGGTCTGCGCCTGGGTGCCAATGTCGGCTATATGAAGTTCAGCAAGAAGCAGAAATGGCTGCCGTTCTGATCAGCTGATCGGCCGGGCAGCCGGCCGTCACTCCCGGTTCTACGCCAGCGACCGGACCTTTTCCATCCGCGCCAGATAGCGCGCCAATATGTCGATCTCCAGATTGACCGGACGGCCGGGCTCGAGCTCGCCGAGCGTGGTCACCTGCGCGGTATGGGGAATGATGTTCAGGGTGAAGACTGCGCCCTTTTCCTCGTCGGTAATGGCGTTGACGGTCAGCGAGACGCCATCGACCGTAATCGATCCCTTGGCGGCAATGAACGGCGCCAGATCTTTCGATACGCGGATCTCGACTTCCTGCGAATCGCCGGCGGCCTTGCTGGAGACCACGGTGCCGACACCGTCAACATGGCCGGTCACGATATGCCCGCCCAGTTCGTCGCCGACTTTCAGCGCCCGCTCCAGATTGAGCTTGCGGCCCGCGGCAAATTGCCCTTGCGCGGTGCAGGAGACGGTTTCGCCCGACACATCGACGGCGAACCAGTCCGGCCCCTTGTCGACTACGGTCAGGCAAACGCCGGAACAGGCGATGGATGCCCCCATCTCAACGCCGTCCATGTCATAGCCACACCGGATCACCACGCGCAGATCGCCGCGCTGGTCGACCGATTCGATACTACCGATATCTGAAACAATGCCTGTGAACATGCGCGATCCTATTTGCTGTGCCTATTTGCGGTAAACCGAGCGGAACCTAGGCGGCACGGTCATATATCTCAAGCATATCCTGCCCCAGATCGCGCCGGTCGGTGCGCCGCCATTCACCATGCGCCTCGGCCAGCTTATCCAGCCCGATATCGCCGATCGACGGCAGGCCGCCGCCAATGAGGATCGGCGCGCGATAGAGCAGCAGCCGGTCGACCAGACCGGCCGCCAGAAACGAGGTCGCGGTTTTCGCGCCCCCCTCGACAAGCAGCCAGTTTATATCGGCAAGACCGGCGATGGCGGCGGGCTCGTCAAGCTGTTGCCAATGTTCCGGCATATCCTTGTCGGTGCCGAGCACCACCGGTTGCGGCGAGCGGTCGGCCAGTCCGTCGAGCCTTACGTCCAGCCCCGGGCGGTCGACCCTGGCCGTGCCCGCGCCCACCAAAATAGCATCGCTGCGTGCCCGTTCGAGATGGGCATGCGCCCGCGCCCGGTCGCCGGTGATCCACTGGCTGGAGCCGTCGGCCATGGCGATACAGCCGTCGAGCGACATTGCGAGCTTGAGCGTGACAAAAGGCCGGCCATTTTCGACACGGCAGAGGAATCCGGCCATTGCGCGACGCGCTTCTGGTTCCCTTATGCCGACCGATACCGGTATGCCGGCATCGCCCAGCCGGTCAATGCCGCGGCGTCTGGTCCGTTCGTCAGCGTCAAGAGTCGCGACAATCACTCTTTTCGGCTTTGCGTCGATGATCGCATTGCTGCAGGTCGGGCCGCGCGTGCTTTCATGGGCGCAGGGCTCCATCGTGACATAGATATCCGCGCCCCTGGCGGCGGTCCCGGCCTGGGCCAGCGCCATTTCCTCGGCATGCGGGCGCCACCGGGCTGGGTCCAGCCGCGACCGATGATGACACCGTTCTTGACGATGATGCAGCCGACATTGGGATTGGCGCCGGTCTGGCCACGGCCCCGCTCGGACAGAGCCAGGGCAGCGGCCATATAATGGGCATCGCCGGGAGGAGTCAGCATTGCAGGCCGGCGGGGCGTTCCACCTCTACCTCACCGCGTGCTCGGCGTTCCGCGATCGCATCGCGCTCGATCTGGTCTACATCCATGCCCGACATCCGGCCGAGCGATTTGACCGCTTCGCGTCGCTTGGTCTCCAACTCGTCCTTCAGGCACTGGATCTGCCAGCGGTCCTGCAGGATTTCCTCGTCGGTCCGATCGGTCGTCCAGTTTTCTACATAAATGACCTCCTGCGGTACATAAGTGTAGGTGTTGACCTTCGGATCGAGCCAGAAAAGGAACAAAATGAACGATGTGCAGGCAATGGCCATGGCTGCCGGGAGCAGGCGCTCGCCGGGTTCACTCTGGCGAAAAACGGCAATCAGGTCGCCAAAGCCGCCGGTTACTGACACATCTTTCAACATTCCCATGCCGTTCAAATAGTGCGGACACCGCCGGATGACCAGCCCTTCCCGCAAATTTGCGCGGGAAAAAGCGGGTCGGCCGTCCGGACCGGTGATCAGCTGTTGATTTCAAACCGAACTTTCAGGGTCATCCAGCTTTCAATCGGCGTTCCATCCCTGGTCGCAGGTGTGAAACGCCATTTGCCAAGCGCCTGTTTGCGCGTCGCCGTCCAGAAATCGACATGCGGCGAATCGATCAGTTCGATCTGCTTCACGCGACCATTTGTTCCGACCAGCACCCGGACACTGACCTCGCCCTCGCGCTCGAGCCGCAGCAGACCGGTCGGATATGCGGGCTGGAACTGCCCCGCGTAGCGCGTGTTCAGCCGCGCGCCGACGATCACCGGGTCTGGCGCAATTTCGATCGTTTGCAGGGGAATATCAACGCCTGTTCCACCGGAATTACCACCAAGCGTCGCCTCGGCATATTGGATTTTCGGAACAGGGGGCAATTTGATGATCGTCCGGTCCGGTGCAATTTGCTGCGTTTGCGGAGCAGCTTTGACTTCCGGTTGCTGCTCTTCGATAACCGGTTCGGGAGGTATCTCGGCCAGTTTCGGAAGGGCAACAAGCGTCCCTTCTGGTCGCTCGGTCACGATGATCGCGGGCATCGCTATCGCGGCACCGATAATCGCCGCATGCACGGCGACAGTCATAATCAGGCCTTTCGACCGCGGGGTTTTGTTTTCGTAGACAGATACATAGCTCATGTTCAAATCCTCTCAACCATCCTCAGAACGGCGGAGCGGCTTCGTGCCTGTTTGACTATCTCGCCCCAGCGCCAATTGTGATGTTATACTATTACATTACATAATGCAAACAGCGGGACCGCGAGCGCGTGGCAAGTGCCGAAATACTATCTAACTATTTGTTTTAATAACCTTTTTAAGGCCTCTTCGCGCCCGATGAGGGGCAGCAAGGCGTTCATGTCCGGCCCGTGGTCGAGCCCGGTCAAGGCCTGGCGCAGCGGCATGAACAAGGCCTTGCCCTTGCGCGCCGTCACCTCCTTGAGCGCGCCGGTCAACACCTTCCAGAGATCAGAAGATGCTTCCAACTCTTCCAATCTGTCGTGCGCAGTGGACAGAAATTCCCGGTCTTCCGGCGAGAATTCCGGCTGGACTATCGGCCCGGTCACCACCTGCCACCACTGGTCGACATCGCCCATATCGTGCAGATTGGGCCGGATCACCGCCCAGGCTTCGGCATCCATGGTTTCCGGCAGCCGGTGCTTCACATCGTCATAGTCAAGCAGATGGACGATCTTCTGGTTAAGCTGGGCCAGCTCTTCATCGTCAAACCGCGCCGGTGCCCGGCCAAAGCGGGCAAAGTCGAAGGTCGCGATCAGCTGCTCGACATCGGCAATCGGTTCTACCGGATCGCTGGTCCCGATACGGGCGAGCAGGGCGACAATGGATTGGGGCTCGATTTTCTTCTCGCGAAAGCTGCTTACGCCCAGCGATCCAAGCCGCTTGGAAAGCTTGCCTTCGGTCCCGACGAGCAGCGCTTCATGGGCAAATTCCGGCGGCTTTGCGCCCAGGGCTTCGAACATCTGGATCTGCACCGCGGTGTTGGCAACATGGTCCTCGCCGCGCACGACATGGGTGATCCCCATCTCGATATCGTCGATTGCCGAAGGCAGCATATAGAGCCAGCTGCCGTCTTCGCGCAGGATAACGGGATCGGACAACAGGGCCGGATCGAAATTCTGGTCACCCCGGATCAGATCGGTCCAGGCGATCGGCTTGTCGTGATACAGCTTGAAGCGCCAATGCGGCTTGCGCCCTTCTGCTTCAAAGGCCGCAATCTGCTCTTCGGTCAGGTCGAGCGCCGCGCGATCATAGATCGGCGGCTTGCCCCGGCCGAGCTGGATCTTGCGCTTCAGGTCCAGTTCCTGCGCCGTCTCATAGGCCGGATAGGCCCGGCCCTCGGTCTTCAGCTTCGCCAAATGCTCTTCATAGCGGTCAAAGCGGGCAGACTGCCGCTGCTCTTCGTCGGCTGTCAGGCCCAGCCAAGCCAGATCAGCACGGATCGCCTCAACATATTCCTCTTTCGATCGTTCGCCATCGGTATCGTCGAGACGCAGCAGAAATGTACCGCCCGCTTTCCGCGCGAACATCCAGTTGTGCAGCGCCGTCCGGATATTGCCGACATGGAGGTGGCCCGTGGGTGACGGGGCAAAGCGGGTTTTTATGGTCATACGGTCCTGAATGCGTTGGTGATCGGATAGCGCCGGTCACGGCCGAAATTTCTGGTGCCCAGCTTGACGCCGGGAGGAGCCTGGCGGCGCTTATATTCGGCAATATAGAGCAGCCGCTCGATCCGCACCACGGTTTCCCGGTCAAACCCGCGCCCGACCATGTCGTTGACCGACAATTCTTCCTCGATCAGCCCGTGCAGCAGCGGATCGAGAATCTCGTAATCCGGCAGACTGTCGCTGTCTTTCTGGTCTTCCCGCAATTCCGCGCTTGGCGGTTTGGTGATGACCGTTTCCGGCATCACCGGCCCGTCGGGACCGAGACCGAGGCTCGGCTTGTTGCGGTTGCGCCAGGAGGACAGTTTGAAGACGGTCAGCTTGTAAGCGTCCTTGAGCACCGAATAGCCACCCGCCATATCGCCGTAGATGGTCGCATAGCCGACGCTCATCTCGCTCTTGTTGCCGGTGGTCAGCAGCATATGGCCGAACTTGTTCGACAGCGCCATCAGCGTGACGCCGCGAATCCGCGACTGGATATTTTCTTCGGTGATATCGACATTGCTGTCGGAAAAACTGTCCTCCAGCATCGCGTCAAAGCCTTCGACCGCCGGGTTGATCGGAATGGTGTCCAGCCTAGTACCTAGCATTTCGGCGCAGCCGCTGCATCGTCGAGGCTTTCCTGCGAGGTGAAGCGCGAGGGCATCATGACATTCCAGACCCGGTCCGCGCCCAGGGCATCGACCGCCACCGCAGCCGACAGGGCGCTATCGATCCCGCCCGACAGTCCGAGCAACACGCCCGGAAACCGGTTGCGGTTCACATAGTCGCGCAAGCCGACGATCATCGCGTTGTAGATATCGGCCGGATGGTCATCCAGCTGATGGATATCGCCCGGCGCACAGGTCCATTCGCCGTCTTGCCGCGCCCAGTGGGTATCGACAATCGCTTCGTCCCAGTCCGGCAGCTGGTGCATCACGCTGGCATCGCCATTGAGCACGAAACTGGCGCCATCGAATACAATTTCGTCCTGTCCGCCGACCCGGTTCAGAAACAACAGCGGAATAGCCGTTTCCCGCACGCGCTTCGTCGCCACCTGGCCCAGACGCTTGTCGTCCTTCTCAATCTCGTACGGGCTGCCGTGCACCGAAATGAACAGCTCGGCACCCTGCGCCTTGAGATGCTCGCACACGGTTGGAAACCAGACATCTTCGCAGATCGGCAAACCGATCCTGCAGCCCTTGAAGATGATCGGCTCGGGCAACGGGCCGGAGGCGAAGAGCCGCTTTTCATCAAATGTGCCGTAATTCGGCAATTCGACCTTGTAGCGGATGTCCCTGACATGCCCGCCTTCGAGCAGGGCGATGCCATTGTAGAGCCTGTCATCCTCGCGGAACACCGATCCGACCAGCATCGCCGGTCCCGGCCCCGCAGTCGCCGCGGCCAGCCGGTTGAGCTCTGCCTCCGCCCGTTCCCAGACCGCTGGCTTCAATACCAGATCTTCCGGCGGATAGCCGATCAGCTGCAATTCGGGAAAGACAATCAGATCGCTATCCGGCTTGCTGCCGTGCGCCGCAATCATCGCATCGGCATTGCCGCGCAAATCGCCGACACTCTGGGTCAGTTGCGCCATGGTGATGATAAGCTTGTCCGTCATCGCGCCTGATAGAAAGGGCCACACTGCGGAGCAATCTAAATTAACGCAAATACGGACTTTTGATTCGACCGCCTTCTGTCTAACAGGGTCACGAAACTGTCATGGGGTGCCGCTGGCGATTCTTGCGGGCCATTGAATCGGGGAAACGCAAATATGAAACTCATGTCGGGCAACAGCAATCTGCCGCTTGCTACAGAAATCGCACAATATCTGGATATCCCGCTGACCGATGCGAGCGTCAAGCGCTTCGCCGACGACGAGATTTTCATAGAAATCCACGAAAATGTCCGCGGCGAGGATGTCTTCGTTGTCCAGTCGACCAGCCATCCGGCCAATGACAATCTGATGGAATTGCTGATCAGTATCGATGCCCTGCGCCGCGCTTCCGCAAAGCGCATCACCGCAGTCATCCCCTATTTTGGCTATGCCCGGCAGGACCGGAAGCCAGGCCCGAGAACACCGATCTCGGCCAAGCTGGTTGCAAACCTGATCACCGAAGCGGGTGCCGACCGCGTACTGACCGTTGATCTTCACGCCGGCCAGATTCAGGGCTTTTTCGATATCCCGACGGACAATCTCTATGGCGCCCCGGTGATCAGCCAGGATATTATCAAGCGCCATAGCGACAAGGATATCATGGTTGTCTCACCCGATGTCGGCGGCGTGGTTCGCGCCCGGGCACTGGCAAAGCGGCTCGACAACGCACCGCTCGCGATCGTCGACAAACGCCGCGAGCAAGCCGGAGTCTCCGAAGTCATGAACATCATCGGTGACGTCAAGGGCCGCTTTTGTGTGATGATCGACGATATCGCCGACAGCGCCGGCACGCTCTGCAACGCCGCCGATGCCCTTATCGCGGCCGGTGCCACCGATGTGGCCGCCTATATCACCCACGGTGTATTGTCCGGAAAAGCCGTGGACCGGGTCAACGCCTCCTCGCTCCGCAAGCTGATCATCACCGACACCATCCGCGCGCCGCAGTCCGCACTCGATTCCAGCAAGATCCGCATACTCCCGATCGCGCCGCTGCTCGGAGAAGCGATCAAGCGGATCGCGGACGAAAGCTCGGTGAGCAGCCTTTGGGACTAGCCGCTACCAGATTTTCCTTGTCAGGAAACAGAAATGCCCGGTTTTGATACTCTTCTGAAATACCGCATATATATCGCGCTGCTGGCGATTTTCATCTCGCTGTTCGCCTGGTTCACGGAATGGGCGGGCTGGGTTTATGTCTGCCCCTATTGCCGCGCACAGAGGACGGTCATCGGACTGCTTGGCCTGCTTCTACTGGCCAACCCCATGCACTGGCTCAACCGGTGGATAGCCTCGACGCTTGCCATACTTGGCCTGGTTGTCGCCGGAATGCAGCATTTCAACGGCTGGAAAAAGATCATGGCTGGCCAATTTACCTGGGGTGACTATTGGTATGCCAATGCCTGGGTTCTCTCCGGCTGTGCGATGTTCATCATCACCGGGCTGATCCTCTGCCTGTGGGCCTGGCGGCCACCCCTTCTCGAGGCGGACCAGCCATGACCTCTCGCTCTCTTCAACTTCCAGATCATCCCGTCGTAGCAAGCTCCGCGACCATTCTTCTGGATTGACCGTCCGTTGGATCGGAATCCAAAGTCGATATTGGTTCTGGGGGCATATGGTTTCATTGGCAGCGCCATTGCCAAGGAGCTTTCATTTGCCGGATATCAAGTCACTGGCTTCGGTCGCAATCTTTCCTATGGCCGGGCCATTCTCCCGGATATCCAATGGTGTGAAGGCGATCTTCGCCAATATTGTGACCCAAAAAGCTGGTTGCCCTGCTGCAAAACGTCGATGTCGTCATCAATGCGAGTGGAATATTGCAGTCCAGCCCCGGGAACGATGTCAATATCACTCAGGCCGACGCCATCATCGCATTGATCAAAGCATGCGAGATTTCGGGTATCTCTCAATTTATCCAGATATCGGCCTGCGGCGCATCAAACGATGCCGCACATGATTTCATGAAGAGCAAGGCCCGTGCCGATCAACAGCTCCACAATTCGGCGCTCACGGCAACAATTCTGCGGCCGGGCTTGGTGATCGGTAGAAACAGTTATGGCGGCACCGAACTGATCCGCATGACTGCCGCCCTTCCCCTTTTCGCACCGCGATTGGTCGGTTTCGGTAAAATCCAGTCCATCGCACTTGCCGACGTAGTGGAAGCGACCGTGAATGCTATCGCCCGGCCTGTTGCGCTGGCCGGTTCCTACGATCTTGTGGAGACCGGATCCCGGCCCGTCGATGAGATCATTGCACTGCACCGGAAATGGCTCGGATTTAGCGCCGTCGGCCGAAAGCTTCCCGTCGGGCGGCGCCTAACGAAAATCGTCGCCATGATGTCCGACGCGCTTGGCTGGCTTGGCTGGCGGTCTCCGATGCGTAGCAACGCAATCCGATCCCTCATCGACGGAGTGCAGGGCCAGTCTGAGCAGACGGCGATCATCCTCGGACGGCCGGCCATTGCGCTGGGACAGGTTCTGGAGGGCTTCCCGGCAGGAAAGCAGGACCGCATCCATGCGCAATTGATGCTCGGACTTCCGTTATTTCTGGCAATGCTCGCTCTCCTCTGGCTGGGTTCGGGCCTGCTGGGAATCTGGAAGGCTGACGAAGCCGCTGCGCTGCTGGATGGCTCATATCTTTCGTCCAATATCGCGTTGATCATGGTCTACGGCGGAGCAGTCGCAGATCTGATCCTGGCTGCCGGGCTGATTTTTCGCAAAACGGTGCGGGCAGCATTGGTCGGCACCATTGCAATCTCGCTCGCCTATCTGGCCGGTGGCACGATTTTGACACCACTGCTTTGGCTTGACCCGTTGGCGCCGCTGATCAAGGCCCTCGCGTGCGTTGGGTTATCCATGACTTGCCTGATCGCGCTGGATAAAAGATGAGCAACTTGCTGTTCTTCGCCCAGTGGCTGCATATAATCGGTGCAACGATATTGATTGGTACCGGCGCGGGAATTGCGTTTTTCATGCTGATGGCCCATCGCACCGATGATCCCAAACTTATCGCCCATGTCGCCCAAACCGTGGTTGTTGCAGATTTCCTGTTCACCGCTCTGGCCGTGATCGTTCAACCGATCACCGGATTCTGGCTGGCCGCTCTGACCGGATGGCCGATTATGACACCCTGGATAATCTGGTCGTTGGCGCTCTATATTTTTATCGGACTCTGTTGGCTTCCCGTCGTCTGGATACAATTGCGCCTGCGAAACCTGGCGCGGCAGTCCTGCGAGACGCACTCTGCCTTGCCACCGGAATATTACCGGCTCTACAGGGTCTGGTTCGCGCTTGGCATTCCCGCCTTTGCAGCAATTTTGCTGATTGTCTGGCTGATGCTCGCCAAATCAGTTTTTGACGATAGGACAAGTTATGACACCCAAAGATATCGAACTTGCGCAAAAGCTTGCAGAAGCTGCGGGCGAAGCGATCCGTCCGTTTTTCCGCGCCAAATTTGATCAGGAAGCAAAGAGCGATTCGACCTTTGTTACCGAGGCAGATCGCGCCGCTGAAGCGGCTATGCGGACGATCATCGAAACCGAAAGGCCGGATGACGGCATTATCGGCGAGGAATATGGCACACGAAATGAAGGTGCTTCTCGACAATGGGTACTCGATCCGATTGACGGAACCACCAGCTTCATCGCCGGGCGTCCGATATTCGGCACCCTGATCGCGCTGATGCAGGAGGGTTTCCCGCTGATCGGCATCATCGATCAGCCGATTGCGCGAGAGCGATGGGTCGGCGTGGTCGGACGCCCGACCCTGTTCAACGGCCAGCCGGCCAAATCTGCGCGCTGCCGGGAACTCAAGGATGCCGTTCTTGCAACCACTTCGCCGCATCTGTTTGACGAGCATGATGCCGAGCATTTCATGGGACTTGCCGGCAAAGTTGCGCCGCGCAAGATTATCTATGGCGGCGATTGCTATAATTACGGCCTGGTCGCCAGCGGCCATGTCGATGTCGTCTGCGAAGCAGGCTGATGCTCCATGATTTCGCCGCCCTCGCCCCGATTGTCGATGGCGCCGGCGGGATGATGTGCGACTGGAACGGCGAACCGTTGCACGCGGAATCCGACGGCCATGTGCTGGCGATTGGCGATCATGCGCGAGTCGATGATGTGCTGGAGGCTATTGCTTGCCATCATTGAGGGATTTTCTCTCTTGATATCCCTTGCATTCCTGCCGAATCCCGCTAAAGACGCCCTTCCGAAGTGACGCTCTGGCCAGTGTTGGGCTGCCACAAGTGTCCGTAACGGTACCATCTAGAGGAGACCAAAATGCCCAAGTTGAAGACCAAAAGTGGTGTGAAGAAACGCTTCAAGATCACCGCGAACGGCAAGGTAAAGCACGGCGTAGCCGGAAAACGCCACCGTTTGATGAGCCATAACAGCAAATATATCCGTCAGAACCGCGGCACCAAGAAATTGTGTGATGCGGATGCTCGGACAGTCAAGAAATGGGCGCCATACGGTCTGGGTTAATTCCCGCCGCAGCGACATTCAAACTTACAGGATATAGAATATGGCACGTGTAAAACGGGGTACGACCACTCGTACAAAACATAAAAGATTATTGGTACAGGCGAAGGGCTATTATGGCCGTCGCAAAAATACCATCCGCGTCGCGCGGCAGGCCGTCGAAAAAGCCGGTCAATATGCCTATCGCGATCGTAAAGTTAAGAAGCGGGCTTTCCGCGCGCTCTGGATTCAGCGTATCAACGCTGCGGTTCGCGCCGAAGGCATGACCTACGGCACGTTCATCCACGGCACCAAGCTGGCCGGCATTGAACTCGACCGTAAAGTGATGGCCGATCTGGCGATGAATGAACCGGCAGTGTTTGGCGGCATCATCAAACAGGCGCAGGATGCTCTGGCCAAAGCCTAAGCATTTTCATAATTTCAAAGAAGCGCCGGGGAGCAATCTCGCGGCGCTTTTTATTGGGTTTTCGTGAGGCTTGCTAGACGGGCAACGAGCAAAAACGGGACAATATGATGAGCGACATCGAAGCGGTCAGGGACAGATATCTGGAGCAGATTGGCGCAGCAGCTGACGGCGACGCGCTGGAAGCGATCCGCGTGGCTGCGCTCGGCAAGAAGGGCGAAATTTCGCTGCTGTTGAAAACCCTCGGCAAGATGACGCCGGAAGAGCGCCAGGAACAGGGCCCGAAGATCAACGGCGCGCGGCAGGCTGTTGCCGATGCGCTGGCTGCGCGCAAGGAGGAGATGGAAGCCGCGGCGCTGAACGCGAAGCTTGCGACTGAAAAGCTCGATTTGACATTGCCGCCACCATCCGCTCCCAAAGGCAGCATCCATCCTGTCAGCCAGGTAATGGACGAGCTCGCAGAGATATTCGCCGACCTCGGATTCTCGGTCGCCACCGGCCCGGAGATCGAGGACGACTGGCACAATTTCACCGCGCTCAACATCCCGGACACCCATCCGGCACGCGCGATGCACGATACATTCTATTTCCCGCAAACCGACGAAGACGGGATGCCAAAGCTGCTGCGCACCCATACGTCTCCGGTGCAGATCCGCACGATGATGGATGTTGCGAAGAAGACCGACGGAGCGGGTGAACCGATTTACCTCATCGCTCCGGGCCGCACCTATCGCAGCGACAGCGATGCCACGCATACGCCGATGTTTCATCAGGTCGAAGGGCTGGTGATAGACAAGGGCATCCACATGGGCCATCTGAAATGGACGCTGGAAACCTTCGTCCGCGCCTTTTTCGAGCGCGATGATATCGAATTACGCCTGCGCCCGAGCTACTTCCCGTTCACCGAACCCAGCGCCGAAGTCGATGTCGGCTTTTCGGTCGAGAAAGGTCGCCGGATCATCGGCGGAGACCCGCGCGGCGACAATGGTGGCTGGATGGAAATATTGGGCAGCGGCATGGTCCACCCCAATGTCATCCGCAATTGCGGACTGGATCCCGATGTCTGGCAGGGCTTCGCCTTTGGTTGCGGCATCGACCGTCTGGCGATGCTGAAATATGGCATGGACGACCTGCGCGCTTTCTTCGACGGCGATCTGCGCTGGGCCGACCATTATGGCTTTGACGCGCTCGACGTCCCCACTCTGAGCGGAGGAGTCGGCGCATGAAATTTTCCCTAAGCTGGCTCAAGGCCCATCTCGAAACGGATGCAAGCCTCACCGTGATCACCGACAAGCTGACCGCGATCGGCCTGGAACTGGAAGGCGTTGAAAACCCTGCCGATGCCCTGCGCCCGTTCCGTGTCGCCAAGGTTATCGAAGCCGGACCGCATCCCAATGCCGACAAGCTGCAATTGCTGAAGGTGGACGACGGTAGCGACGAGCCTTGGCAAGTCGTCTGCGGCGCGCCCAATGCGCGCAAGGATATGGTCGGTGTCTTCGGGCCTCCGGGAACCTATATTCCGGGTAGCGACTTCACGCTGAAACCCGCGAAAATACGGGATGTCGAGAGCTTCGGCATGATGTGTTCAGCGCGCGAGCTGGAACTGGGCGAAGATCATGACGGCATCATCGAATTGCCCGAAAGCGCGGCCAGTGAAGTTGGCACCAGCTACGCCGACTATGCCAAGCTCGATGATCCGGTCATCGACGTCGCGATCACGCCCAACCGTCAGGATTGCATGGGTGTCCGCGGCATAGCGCGCGATCTCGCCGCCGCCGGCCTCGGCACGCTGAAGCCAATGGACATCGCCAACATCGCCCGCAATGGCGCCGGTCCGGATATCGCGATTGAGGATCCGGAAGGCTGTCCCGCCTTTTATGGCTGCACCGTCAGCGGCGTGACCAATGGCGCGTCTCCGGACTGGATGCAGGCGCGGCTGAAATCGGCCGGCCAGAAGCCTATCTCGGCGCTGGTTGATATCACCAATTATGTCACGCTCGATCAGGGCCGTCCGCTGCACGTTTATGACGTCGCCAAGCTGAAGGGCGGACTGGTTGCGCGCAAGGCGCAGGACGGTGAAAAGCTGGTCGCGCTGAACGACAAGGAATATCTACTCGACGAGACCATGACCGTGATCGCCGACCAGGCGGGCGCGCATGGTATCGGCGGCATCATGGGTGGGGCCGCCAATGGCACCGACGAGAACACCACCGATGTGCTGATCGAATGCGCCTATTTCGATCCGGCCCATATCGCCCGCACCGGCCAGAAGCTGATGCTGACCAGCGATGCGCGGCAGCGGTTCGAGCGCGGCGTTGATCCGGCTTTCCTGGAAGAAGGCATAGAAATCGCGACGGCGCTCGTTCAGGCGCTTTGCGGCGGCAGTGCCAGCGCGGTCACCCGCGTCGGCGAAGCACCGACAGAGCAGCGCGTGATCGATTATCACCCGCGCCAATGCGCCGCCCTGGGCGGGCTGGATGTCGATCCGGATCGACAGCACGGCATTTTGGAAGCGCTGGGCTTTGTTATCGGTGACGATTGGCAGATCACTGTGCCGACATGGCGTCGTGACGTCACCGGCTGGCAGGATCTGGTCGAGGAAGTGATCCGGATAGAGGGACTGGACAAGGTTCCGTCGGCACCGCTGCCCCGCAAACCGGGTGTCGCCAAACCGACCGCCTCGCCGGAACAGCTTTCCGAGCGCAAAGCACGGCGAGCAGCGGCAGCGCGCGGTCTCAACGAAGTCGTCAACTGGAGCTTCATTTCCGATAAGGAAGCGGCGCCTTTCGGTGGCGGAAGCTGGTCACTGGCCAATCCGATCAGCGAAGACCTCAAGGTGATGCGGCCCTCGCTGCTGCCCGGCCTGGTCGCGGCCGCCCAGCGCAATGCAGCGCGCGGCGCAACGTCGATCCGCCTGTTCGAAGTGGGTCGCCGCTATCTGGAAAGCAGCGAGCATCCGACCATCGGCCTGGTTCTGGCCGGTGAAAACCGCCCCCGCAGCTGGCAGGCTGGCGCCGCGACGAAATTCGACGCTTATGATGCCAAAGCCGAGGTGCTCGCCATATTGGCCGCCGCCGGCGCACCGACCGACAAGCTGATGGATTTCGGCGAAGCGGGCGATCATTATCATCCCGGCCAGTCCGGTACCTTACGGCTGGGACCGAAGAAGATTTTGGCGGCTTACGGTGTGCTTCACCCGTCAACGACCAAGGCGATGGGCTTCAAGGGCTCTGCCGTTGCCGCCGAGATATTCCTCGATGTAATCCCGCTGAAGAAGAAGTCGGGCCATATGCGCGATGCCTTTGCGCCACCTGCCTTGCAGGCGGTGACTCGCGATTTCGCCTTCATCGTCGATGCGGAGCTGTCGGCGGGCGATCTGGTGCGCGCAGTCAAGGGCGCGGACAAGAAGCTGATCAGCGACGCGCGGATTTTCGATCTGTTCGAGGGACCGAGCGTCGGCGAAGGCAAGAAATCGCTGGCGGTAGAGATTACGCTGCAACCGATGGATGCAACATTGACCGAAGAGGATTTGAAGGTGCTCTCGGACAAGGTTGTGACAAACGCGGCAAAATTGGGCGCTGAATTGAGAGGATAGAATATTCGTCATCCTGAACTTGTTTCAGGATCTTTCGAGACAAGCGAGTACATGGAGATGCTGAAACAAGTTCAGCATGACGAGAGTTAGATATTAATATGACCAAACCACGCCGGACATTCGCGATCATCTCTCACCCCGATGCGGGTAAGACGACGCTGACCGAGAAGCTGCTGCTGAAGGGCGGCGCTATCCATCTGGCGGGCGAGGTCAAGGCGCGGGGCGACAACCGGCGGGCGCGGTCCGACTGGATGAAGATCGAACAGCAGCGCGGGATTTCGGTGACCTCCAGCGTCATGACCTTCGAGCGCAACGGCATTGTCTTCAACCTGCTCGACACGCCGGGCCATGAGGATTTTCCGAGGACACCTATCGCACCCTGACCGCCGTCGACAGCGCGATCATGGTGATCGATGCTGCATCGGGTATCGAGGCACAGACATTGAAACTGTTCGAGGTCTGCCGGCTGCGCAACGTGCCGATCATCACCTTCGTCAACAAGGTCGACCGCGAAGGCCGCGACCCGTTCGAACTGCTCGACGAGGTCGCCGACAAGCTGGCGCTGGACGTCTGCCCGATGAGCTGGCCGACCGGCATGGGCGGGCAGTTTGAAGGCGTCTATGATCTGGTCAAAAACCAGCTGCACCAGCCAACCGGCGACAGCAAAATATATGACGGTGTGACCCAGCAATTCACCGGCCTCGACGATCCAAAACTGGCCGAAGTGCTGAGCGAAGGCGCGCTCGAGCGACTGACCAGCGAAGGCGAACTGGCGCAGGGTGGTTATAGCAGCTTTGACCTAGAGGCTTATCAGAACGGCGATCTGACGCCGGTTTTCTTTGGTTCGGCGCTCAAGCAGTTCGGCGTCGAGGAGCTGATCGAGGCGATTGCCGATTACGCGCCCTCGCCGCGCCCGCAACCGGCCGAACCGGCTCCGATCGATCCGGAGAGCGACGATGTCACCGGCTTCATTTTCAAGATTCAGGCCAATATGGACCCGCAGCACCGCGATCGCATTGCCTTCATGCGGCTGTGCTCCGGCGAGTTCAAACGCGGTATGAAGCTAACGCCGTCCGGGCTGGGCAAGGCGATTGCGATTCACTCGCCAATCCTGTTTTTCGCGCAGGATCGCGAAATTGCCGACACCGCGGAACCGGGCGATATCATCGGTATCCCCAATCACGGCACCTTGCGGGTTGGCGACACCTTGTCGGAAAAGAACCAGGTGCGGATCACCGGCCTGCCGAATTTTGCGCCTGAAATCCTCCGCCGCGTGATCCTGCGCGATCCGACGAAAACCAAACAGCTCCGCAAGGCTTTGGACGATCTCAGCGAAGAAGGCGTCGTGCAGGTTTTCTATCCCGAACTGGGTGCCAACTGGATCATCGGCGTGGTCGGGCAATTGCAGCTCGAGGTTCTGGTATCCCGCCTGCAGGCCGAATATAAGGTCGACGCCTTTCTGGAACAGGCCCCGTTCGAAACCGCCCGCTGGATCAGCGGCGACGACGCGACCCTGAACGCCTTTGCCAATATCAACCAGTCCAGCCTCGCCCGGGACCGCGATGACAATCTCGTGTTTCTGGCCAAATCGGCCTGGGATGTCGGATATCAGGAAGAGCGGAACCCTGATCTAAAGTTCAGCGCGACACGCGAACGCTAATCCGGTAAATCCCGGTCATGGCCAGCAGAACCACGACCCAAAAAGCCTTTCAGGCGATCACCATCGACGACGAAGGCCGTGTTTGCGCCGATATCCCGGAAAGCGCCTGCAATCAGGAACCGGGCAATTTCTTCAAACATGTCGGCTCGCTGGCGCTGACCAAAAGCGCCGACGGGCTGATCGACCCGAAGCTGGTGCTCAGCTGGTTGATGACATCGCTGGGCGCTCCGGTGGCGCTGATCGGGCTGCTCGTCCCGGTCAGGGAAGCAGGCGCCTTGCTGCCGCAGCTTCTGACCGCCGGATATTTGCGGAAATTACAACGGCGGAAGTGGGCATGGGCGGTCGGATCACTGGTGCAAGGCCTGGGAGCCGCCGCGATCGGGGTGGTCGCGATCACCATGACCGGCGCGGCCGCCGGCTGGGCGATTGTGATCGCGCTGGCGATATTGGCACTGGCGCGCAGTATCTGCTCGGTCTGCTACAAGGACGTGCTTGGCAAGACCATCGACAAGTCCCGGCGCGGCACCGCGACCGGTCTGGCGGGCTCTATCGCGTCGGTCAGCGTGATTATCTATGCGCTCGCTCTATCGTCCAATCTCGTCGACCGGATGCTGCTGGTCACCGGCGGCCTGTTTCTGGCCGGCATGGCATGGCTATTGAGCGCCCTGTTGTTCGCCAGCTTGAAAGAAGAGCCCGGAGCGACCGAAGGCGGCAAATCCGCGCTGATGGAAGCCTATAAAAATTTCACCTATCTGCGCGATGATCCGCAGCTCGTCCGATTCATCCTCACCCGAGGTCTTCTGACCGCCACCGCGCTGGCACCGCCGTTCATGATTGCCCTCGGCAGCCAGGCGGGGGAAGGCTATGACAAGCTCGGCTTTCTGGTCCTCGCCTCGGCGCTGGCCAGCCTGTGCAGCAGCTTCGTCTGGGGCCGCCTGTCCGACCGGTCCAGCCGCAAGGTGCTGGTCTTCTCGGCAATGGTCGCCGCGATCATATTGGCGGTGACAAGCTGGCTCGCCTTCGCCGGAACGCTGAGCGGCGGCTATATATTGCCAGTCCTATTGTTCGGCCTGATGATCGCCTATCAGGGCGTGCGCCTCGGCCGGTCAACGCATCTCGTCGACATGGCCGACAAGGACAGCCGCGCCGCCTATACCGCGCTTTCGAATACGATCATCGGATTGTTGCTGCTGGCCGGTGGGGTTTTCAGTCTGGTGGCCAACTGGTTTGGCGGGGAAATGGTGCTGGCGGTGATGGCGGTGATGAGTGGGTTGGCTATATGGGCGGCGTTTGGGTTGGAAGAGGTGCAGCGGGGGTGAAGGTCGCCAGCGGTCGGCGATGAACCTCTAGGAAATTTTCGAGGGTAGACCGCTCCAAATCGGGTCTTATCAACCTTCATCCTCTCCCATAGGGAGAGGCAACTGTAGCTTGTCAGCTTTGCTGATTAGCGAAAGTCGGTGAGGGGTTTTGAAACTCGGAAAGATCCACTCCCTCACCGAGTGCGACTAGGCCTGTCGGCCAAGTCTTACTTGCCTCTCCCTATGGGAGAGGATGGTTCGGTTTCACCGTCATCTGATCCGCGAATTTCGCTGCCATTGGGTTGGATCCCAGCCTTCGCCGGGATGACGGTGATTACTATGAACCCGCCCTAATCAATAATGATAATGGCATTGCGCTATTTCCAGCACTTGCTCTACCCCTTCGCCACGGACGCGATAGACCAGGCGGTGCTCGCGGTTTATACGCCGCGACCACCAGCCTTTCAGTTGGCCGCGCAATGGCTCTGGCTTGCCGGTACCGCGGAAAGGCGTCCGGCGACATTCCTCTATCAGCGAATATATTCGTTCGGAAAGCTTTGGATCATGTTCCTGGAAATATCGATATTCCGGCCAACTTTTCGCGGAGAATAATACATTCACTGCTTGAAAAGCTCAGGCTCGAATCCCTCTCCGGCATCTAGTTGCCTTATCGACTCCAGCAGGCGCTCGGCATTTTTGGTGAAGACAACAAATGTATAGTTTCTTCCATACCGGCCCACTCACTCTCGGAGATCATGACCACCGCCTCGCCATTTTGACGGGTAATTTTCAGGGGAATCTTGTCCGCCACGACGCGATCCATCAGCGCCTTGAGATTGGCGCGGGCCTTCGAGAAATTTTCCATCAACATGCTGGACTCAACTTGTACCTAATGTTGTACAATGTCAAGATGACTCTTGTCACCCCAGCGAAGGCTGGGGCCTAAACCAGGTTCGCGAACCTCGCTGCCATCGGGTTGGATCCCAGCCTTCGCCGGGATGACAAAGCTAACCCCGCAACAAGAACACCGCATGTTCCGCCAGCAGGTTCGCCAGGCCGCGCCCAGTCTGCTTGTCGCCGCTGAGGAACCACTGCCCTTCCTGCGTATATTTGCCGTCCTGCACCAGCGCGCGAAAATCGTCGATCGTGACATGGTGGATATTGGGCGTGTCATACCAGCTTTGCGGAATCAGACGGGTGACCGGCATCCGGCCGCCGAACAGCAAGGAACTGCGCACCCGCCAATGGGCGAAATTGGGGAAGCTAACGAAGGCCTGGTTGCCGATGCGCAGCAGCTGGTCGACCATGATGTCCGGGCGGTGGGTGGTCTGCAGCGTCTGGCTGAGGATCGCATAGTCGAAACTGCCGTCGGGATAGGCGGCGAGATCGGTATCGGCATCGCCCTGCACCACCGACAGGCCCTTGGCGACCGCGCTGGCGACATTGACCGGGTTGATCTCCAGCCCGCGGGCATCGCAGCCTTTCTCGTCGCGCAGCGCCGCCATCAGCGCGCCGTCACCGCAGCCGATATCGAGCACCCGGCTGCCCGGCGCGATATTATCGGCGATGATCTGCAGATCGGGACGGAGTCGGGTCATGCGGCCACCCTTGTTTCGTCATGCTGAACTTGTTTCAGCACCCCTTTGTTCGCGCTCGCTGCCTGTATCATCAGGCGCGATGGGCCCTGAAACAAGTTCAGGGTGACGATGGATATAAAATTGCTCATCGGCCCTCTCCCGCCTTCAGAAACCCGTCGACGATCCGGTTCATCTCGGGATTGTCCAGCAGGAAGCTGTCATGCCCGAAGGGGCTCGACAATTCCATGAAGCTGACTTCTGCCCCCGCTGCGTTGAGCGCGTGGACGATCGCCCGGCTCTCGCTGGTCGGATAGAGCCAGTCGGTGTCGAAGCTGATCAGACAGAAGCGGGTTTTCGATCCCCGGAAGGCATTGGCCAGCACACCGCCATGCGCCTCGGCGAGATCGAAATAGTCCATCGCCCGGGTGATGTAGAGATAGCTGTTGGCATCGAAGCGGTCGACAAAGCTGATCCCCTGATGGCGGAGATAGCTTTCCACCTGGAAATCCGCATCAAAGCCAAACGTCTTGGCGTCACGATCCTGCAGCCGGCGACCGAATTTCTCGGTCAGGCCGGCTTCCGAGAGATAGGTGATATGCGCCGCCATCCGGGCGACGGCGAGGCCGCTGCTCGGCGGATCATCATCCGCATAATAAGCCCCGCCACGCCAGCGCGGATCGGCCATGATTGCTTGCCGTCCGACCTCGTGAAAGGCGATATTCTGCGCGCTGTGGCGGGCCGCCGATGCGATGATCACCGCCGAGCCCACCCGATCCGGATAGAGCGCCGCCCAGCTGACCGCCTGCATCCCGCCCATCGAGCCGCCGACGACAGCGTGCAGCCGTTCTATTCCCAGATGATCGATCAGCAAGGCCTGCGCGCGCACCATGTCGGAGATGGTCAGAACCGGAAAATCCATGCCCCAGGGTTTTTCGGTCGCGGGATTGACCGTCGCAGGGCCGGAACTGCCGAGACAGCTGCCGATCACATTGGCGCAGATGACAAAATGCCGGTCGGTGTCGATCGGCTTGCCCGGACCCACCATCCGCACCCACCAGCCGTCCTTGCCGGTCAGCGGATGTTTCGAGGCGACATATTGATCGCCGGTCAGCGCATGACAGATCAGGATCGCGTTGCTGGCGTCCGCGTTGAGCGTGCCATAGGTTTCATAGGCGAGATCGACGGGCGCGAGCTGTGCCCCGCTGTCCAGCGGCAGCGGTCCGAGCAGGCGAACCTTCCGATCCAATCCAAAGCGGGCATCTTCAGTCATCAACACGGGAGCTAAGCGGCGAAATCCCGAGCGTCAAACGATAATGCTGTTGACTGACAGGCCGCAAAGGTTAGTCCGGCGGCACGGAACATCTTCAGACAAGCGGACCAAGGCAATGAGCGGACCAAAAGCAAAAGACTGGATCATGGGCATTGCCCCTTATGTGCCCGGCAAATCGACCGGCGCGGATGGCCGGAAGATCGTCAAGCTGTCGGCCAACGAGAACCCGCTGGGCTGCAGTCCCGGCGCGGCAGAATCGCTGAACGCCGCTTCCGGCTCGGTCGATCGCTATCCCGATCCCGGCTCGACCCAATTGCGCGAGGCGATCGCCGCGAAACATGGTCTCGATCCGGCGCGGATCATCTGCGGCACTGGTTCGGACGACGTGCTGCACCTCGCCGCCAATGCCTTCAGCGGCCCCGGTGACGAGATCATCTACGTCAAATATGGCTTTGCCGTCTATGATATCGCGGCGCGGCGCTATGGTGGGACGCCGGTGGTTGCCGACGACAAGGATTATGGCACCGATGTCGACGCGATTCTCGCCAAGGTCACCGACCGGACCAAGGTCATATTCATAGCCAATCCCAATAATCCGACCGGCACATTCACGCCGCGCGCCGAGATCGCCCGCCTGCATTCCGCGCTGCCTGGCCATATCCTGCTGGTGCTCGACGCCGCTTATGCCGAATATATGGACGAGGGGCAGGATGACGGCGCGATGGACCTGGCCAGCAGCGAGGCCAATGTGCTGGTCACCCGTACCTTTTCCAAGATCCATGGTCTCGCCGCCGAACGGATCGGCTGGGGCTATGCGCATGCCGATATCATCGGCGCGATGAACCGGATCCGGCTGCCGTTCAATGTCACCACCGCCGGCCAGGACGCCGCCGTCGCCGCGCTGGCCGCCGACGATTTTGTCACCATGAGCCGCGAGCATAATGCCAAATGGCGGCAATGGCTGAGCGACGAAATGGGCGCGCTCGGCAATCACGGCCTCAAGGTCGTGCCGAGCCACACCAATTTCCTGCTGGTCCTGTTCGAGGGCAAGGTGACTGCGGAACAGGCCAATGCGGCGCTGATGGACAAGGGCTATGCGGTCCGCTGGCTGCCCGGACAGGGGCTGGTCAACGGCCTGCGCATCACCATCGGCACCGAAGAAGAAACCCGCGGCGTCGCCCAGGCCCTGCGCGAGATACTGGAAGCCGCCGACTGATGCTGCCTTTTGCCAATATTGCGATCATCGGTATCGGGCTGATCGGCTCGTCCATTGCCCATGCCGTGCGCGAAGCCATGCCGGCTGCGCGGATCACCGGCTATGACGCCGATCCGGCGGTGCGGGCGCGGGTCATCGAACTGGGCTTCTGCAACGATGTCAGCGACTCCGCCGGAGCAGCGGTCACCGACGCCGATCTGGTCATCCTCTGCGTGCCGGTCGGCGTGATAGCAGAGGTGGCTGCCGAAATCGCCGCCGACCTGCCTGACGATGCCATCGTCAGCGATGTCGGGTCGTCCAAGGAAAGCGTGCTGGCCGCTCTGGCCAAGGCGCTTCCCGGCGCCCGGATCATCCCGGCCCACCCGGTCGCCGGCACCGAGAATAGCGGCCCGGACGCCGGTTTTGCGACCTTGTTCCAGGACCGCTGGTGCATCCTCACGCCGCCGGAGGCCGCCGCAGAAGGCGATATCGAGCGCGTGAAAGCCTTCTGGGAAAACTCGGCGCCAATGTCGAGATCATGGATGCCAAACATCATGATCTCGTGCTCGCGGTGACCAGCCATTTGCCGCATCTGATCGCCTATACAATCGTCGGCACAGCATCCGATCTGGAAGATGTGACCCGCGGCGAAGTGATCAAATATTCTGCCGGCGGTTTCCGCGATTTTACCCGCATTGCCGCCTCCGATCCCACCATGTGGCGCGATGTGTTCCTGTCCAACAAGGACGCGGTGCTGGAGATGCTCCAGCGCTTCTCCGAGGATCTTTCCGCCCTGCAGCGCGCGATCCGCTGGGACAAGGGCGACGAACTGTTCGACCTGTTCACCAAGACCCGCGCGATTCGCCGCCGGATTATCGAAGAAGGCCAGGACGATGCCGCGCCCGATTTCGGCCGGACACACGATTAAAGGCCTTTGGTCGCAGCGAAGCGATTAGACTCGCACAAAGCCACGAAGACGCGAAGACGCGAAGCCATCACCGAGATGTTGCCTGCCGCCGCGCGAGCGTAGTTATTGATAGCCGGCAGGAACTTTACAGCGTTGGCCGCTTTTGTTTTCTGCGACCTTTGCCCCGAAGCCGCAGATTTCTTGCCTTTGTTGGTCCGCGATCGCTCGTCTAGTGTGACCTTCCGAATTGCCCTCGACCCGGTCCGCTAAAAACAGGCGGCAGCAGCAAGCGTGATCATTCCATCCAAATTGTCAAAGAGCCCGTCCTGCCCATGGCGCAGGATCATTGGCGATAATAGACGGTCGAGCCAGATGTAGGACAGCACTATCTCAGTAACGGCTTCAGCGATCGTTACACCATTTACGCCTTCCCTCTCTGTTTTTCGCCGGAGGGCGGTGTCCAGTCGATCGGACGGGACTATTCTGGGCGCCGCCCTTCGGCGGCGAACGCGCTTCAGAAAAACCGTTCGTGCTGTGCTGGTCGAAAGCGTTTTTTACAACGGGATATACAATGCCAAAAATTTCGGTACGATGCCGGGATACCCAACGGCAACAATCAGTTGGGAACCGCTAGGGGAGTCTGGATTTGGCCGAAACTACAGCGACCGAGGTCGCGCATTCCAACCATGGTGCCAGCAATGGCGGGAGCCCGGACACGGGTTATGGAACCAGGAATTACCGCAACTATATTCTCGGCATCCTGCTCACCGTCTATATTTTCAATTTCATCGATCGTACGATCATCAATATATTGACCGAGCCGATCAAGGAAAGCTTCGGGGTTGAGGATTGGCAAATGGGGCTGCTCGGCGGCCCGGCTTTTGCGATTCTCTATACATTTGTCGGCATCCCGATCGCCCGTTTCTCCGAGAAGAACCACCGGGTCTGGATCATCGCCGGATCGGTGGCCTTGTGGAGCCTGATGACCGTCTTATGCGGCTTTGCCACCAGCTTCATCGCATTGTTCATATTCCGTATCGGCGTCAGCATCGGCGAAGCGGGCTGCTCGCCGCCCGCCAATTCGATCATCGCCGACTATTTCATTCCCAGGGAACGCTCGACCGCCGTTTCGGTCTACGCGCTGGGCATCCCGCTGGGCGGCATGGTCGCCTATGTGTTCGGCGGCTTCATTGTCGGCAATCTCGATGGCCCCACGGTCGCTGCGATGTTCAACAGCTGGAACTGGACCTGGGCGGCGAACGCGCTCGACTGGCAGAATATCGAGGGATGGCGCGTCGCTTTCGTCGTGGTCGGCGTGCCCGGTCTGATCGTCGCGATGATCGTCAAGATGACGATCAAGGAGCCGCCCCGCGGCTATACCGACCCGGTGGAAATGCAGAACAAGGCGCAGGTCGGGTTTCGCGAGGTCTTGAAAATATTGTCGCAAAAGCCTGCTTACTGGCACGTCACCATGGGCGTCACCATCGCCTCGTTCGTCAATTATGGCGTCGGCCAGTTTTTCGTCTCCTTCCTGATCCGCACCCATGAACTCTCGATCTTCGATGCGTCGGTCAAGGTCGCGCTGGCCCTGGCCGTCATGGCGTCGATCGGCACCTATATGTCGGGCTCCTGGCGGACAAATATGCGGAGCGTTTTCCCAAGGCACTGGCATTCATACCGATGTTCGCGCTGCTCGGCGTGATCCCGATGCACGTTGTCGGCTATCTGGCGGAAAGCCTGTGGCTGGCGGTGCCGCTGATGATGGTCGGCCAGATGCTGCTCTACACCTATCTTTGCCCGCTCTATGCCGTGCCGAGCGGGGTGGTCGACAGCCGGATGCGGGCAACGGCAGTCGCCGTCACCCTGTTCATCGTCAATCTGCTCGGTTACGGGCTCGGGCCACCGCTGATCGGCGGCCTGTCGACGATATTGAATGCGACCTTCCTGTCGGGGCTGGATCCGGCGCTGACGCTGGAAGCGTGCAAGGCGAGCAATCTCGCTGTGGCCGCCCAGACCGCCTGCGATTCGGCCAATGCCGACGGACTGCAATGGTCGATGATCCTGTTCAAATGCCTCTATCTATGGGCGGTGTTCCATTTCTACATGGCCAGCCGCACGATCCAGCGCGATATGGGACGCTGACCGGCTGACGGGGGCATGTCGCTAAAGCGGCAAAGCCCCGTCATCCGATCCTGATACCGATAATGGAACCGGCGGCTATTCGGTCGTCTTGCCGTCGAAATGCTCATGCTCGTTTGCGGCATCGGCCGCGGTGGCATGCACGGTTCCGTCGATATGCTCGGGCGGACCGTAGATGGTGTACAGCCGTAGCGGCTCCTTGCCGCTGTTCACGACATTATGGCTGGCGCCCTGCGGCACGATGATACCGTCATCGGCCTTGACCTTGTTCGCCTTGCCATCGATCCAGATTTCCCCGCTACCCTCTTCGATCCGGAAGAACTGGTCGCGATCATCATGCACTTCCATTCCAATCTCGTCACCGGGCTGGAGAGTCATCAGCACAAGCTGCAGATTATGCCCGGTGTAGAGCACCCGGCGAAAATCATTATTTTCTTCCGTCAAAGCTTCGATATTGTCGACAAATCCTTGCATTCAAATTTCCTTCAATTGGCGCTGGTCGGCTGTTCCGGCCCTTATTCGCTTTCGCCGCCGTCCTGCATTTCCTTTTCCCAGGTTTCCTTTGCCGCAACCTGGGCCGCTTTGCTAGCATCCGCCGTCGCCGCCGCCGCTTTGATCACAGCCTTTTGCGCGGAATCGGCGGCCTGTTTCGCGGCGGCGGTGTCGGATTCCAGTCCCGCCATCAGCGATGCGTTGGTTTCGAGAACCGCTGCACTGGTGGCAGCCACGGCCTCTTCCACCAGATCCTGCGCCTTGCGGGCATTTTCATTCACCGCCAGATCCAATTTGCTATTGGCCGATACAATCTTGGCCTGCGCCTGCTTGGCTGCCGCCTCCGCGCTGATCGCCATTTGTGCAGCCGCTTCCCTGTCCTTCTGCGCTTCGGAACAGACCGCAAGCTTGGCCGCCACCACCGCCATTCGCGCGGCATTATTCGCCTCCATTGCCGCCCTGCTCGCATCATGCCTTGCCGCATCCATACTGTCCTGGGCCTCGCCCATCGCGTCATATTCGGATGTCGCGCAATCTGCTTTATCGTCGCTCTCCGCTTTCTGGGTGCAGCCCTGGACCGCAAGGGAAAGGGCCAGCGCGGTGCTGATTGTCGAAAATGTCTTTTTCATGCCTCGGACTCCAAATTAGCAATGGTGAACCGATGAAACAGGACGCCGTCCATCGCTTCGGGATAAGTCTCAAAAACAATATATGCGGTGTCTTGTAACTACGTAATTCCCGCAGGCAACGCCGCTGATGCCGCCGTCAGCCGGCCTGCAGCCGCTCCAGCGCCAGATTGATTTCCCGCAGACGATCGCCGTTGACAGTTGGCTTCATGCCGTCATCCGACGCGATTTCGAGCTGCTTCTCGCCATAGGCCCAGCGCTTGAGAATATCGGCCTTGATTGGATCCGGCAGGTCGGTGACCAGCAGTCTGGCCGGCGTTTGAAATACAGAGGCGGGATTGCCCAGCAGCGCCTCGATATCCCAGCCTTGCTCTTTCGCTTCGGACCGCAATGTTTCGAGATAGAGATCCCGGTCAATTCTCGCCTTGACGCATCGTTCGGTCGGCAGGACTTCACCGGCGATATAATATTCGCCATTGGGAAGATAGGAATAGGGCACGCCGCGATAGGCTTGCAGATCGCCGGGGAATGTTTCGCCATTATAGCGGTCTTCCAGGACGCCATGGGTCGCGGGAAGTTCATGAACATGCACATCCGAGCCGCTATGTTCGGCCAGAATCTTTACGGCGCGCTCTTCATCTGCGGCATTCCATGTCCGCACCCATAAAAGCAGTCCGCCGCGTTCCAGCTGGTCCTCGATGATATCGGCGTGATGCTCTCCGATCAGCTTTGCGAGGACCGCGCCAATCGCTCCGCCGCCGATCCCGCCGGCAGCGGCGGCTATGATGGCCGCGCCAATAGCACCGCCCGATGCCACGACTGCGGTGAGCGTCGCCAGCGCGCCGACATAGATCAAGCCACCGAACACGCCGCCCTCTGCATCGCCGATCGCGTCCGTCGAAATATAGGCCGTGGTGGGAACCGCCGCCTCGTCTTCCAGTTCTGTTACCGAAGTGAAGCTGTGCCCCAGTTCCTTTTCAACCGCGGATAGGGGTGCGAGCAGGCTGAGTTCCGACCGATGGAAACCATGGGACATCAGATCATCGACCGCTGCCTGAAGCGCGGTTTCCGATGGAAAGACGCCAACCGCTTCGCGGACGGTGGATATTGGTTGTTCAGGCATATTCTCTTCTCCGGACTCTATAAGGGAAAAGTGCGATATTATCCGTCATCCGCCCCTTCCCGACCATGAAGCCTTGCCCTAACCCGTCCTCACCGACAGATAACCACGTAATCTCCCTTAGCTGGATCTGGCAGACAAGACCGGCCGGCCCGGCTGCCATCCGGCAACGGGGTGGGGCAAGCTGGCAAAGCCGGCTGTTCCTAGTCGTTCAGCATATTGATGGCGGCGTGTACCCGGTCGCGGATATCCTCGCGGTCGAGCCCCGGTTCGATCTCCGGCTGCACTTCGTAGGTGATCACCCCGCTTTTCTGGACGAACGTGTCGCGCGGCGAGACGATGCCGCTGTTCAGCGCCACCGGCACCAGCGGGATGCCGAGCAGCTTGTAGATGCCGGCAAAACCGGTCTGCAGTTCCGGCCGTTCGCCATGATGGGCGCGGCTGCCTTCGGCGAAGATTACGATCGGGCGGCCTTCCGCCACCGCTTTCTTCGCCTGCTTGATGATCTGCCGCATCGCTGCGCCGCCGCCGTCGCGGTCGATACCGAGCAGACCGTGCCTGGTGGCGATCCAGCCCCACAGGGGAATGACCAGCAACTCCTTCTTGGCGATCACCACCGGCTTTTCGAACAGGCGCAGCAGATCGATGGTTTCGAACATGCTTTCATGCTTGAACACATAGAGCAGCGGCTCGTCGCGAATCTCGCCGCGGACCTCGACCCGGATGCCGAGAATCAGCCGGGCGCAGACATAGTGATAGCGGCTCCAATATTGCGCCATATAATAGATGGTCGGCGGCCAGAAAAAGGCGCCGAGAAAGGTGGCGATGATGATCGGAACCGAGCCGATGTAGAAAATAGCCATGAAGATCAGCGAACGGATGACGGACAGCATTTCAGACCCCCGCCAGTGCGGCCAGACGGCGCATCAGATATTTATTATATTCGGTGAACAAGGTGCCGAGCGAGGGGCGCGTCTGGACGGCATCGGAGAGAATCCGGACATCGGCCGGCATCGCCCGTTCCAGTTCCAGCCGGGCCCGGCGCATATGCCAGTCGGAGGTCACCAGGCGCACCGACTTGTCGCCCCGCCGCGCCGCCCAGCGGGCGATTTCCAGAGCATTGGACCGCGTGTCCACGGCCTGGAAACCGAGATCGATACAGCAATCGAACAGGTCATCCGGCCGGTCATATTCGGCGGCGAGTTCCGCCGGCTTCACATCGCGGTCGACGCCGGAGATCAACAACCTGCCGCCTGATTTGGCCTCGAGCATGTCGAGCGCCCGGTCGATGCGACCGGCGCCACCCGTCAGGACAACGACCGACCCGGTATGGGCGTCATCGTCCGCCGGACGCGGCAGATCGATGGCAAACCAGGCAAAGCCAATGATCCACAGCAGGATCAGGAAAGAGAAGAAACGCAAAATCATCCGGCAGGCTATAATATCTTTTTCAGGGCGCCGATGACCGTTAATCGGGCGGTCACCATAGCAAGGAACATCCCCAATATCGGAATGGCGGCAATTATCAACCAGCTCCACCAGTCGAGACCGACGGATTCGACCAGTCCGGACCCCAGCGCGTTCAGCTGGATGCTGATCAGCCAGATGATCGCGGTGCCGCCAACCAGCCCGATCAGGCCGCCGAGCAGGGCGTCCAGGGCGATGCGCCGCTGGAACAGGCGGCTGATCTGCTGGTCGGTGCCGCCGAGCAGATGCACGACCGCGATCGTTTCACCATGGGTGTTGAGCGCCGACCGCGCCGAAATGATCACCGCGGCCCCGGTCGCCAGAGCGAGCAGGCCGACCAGACCGAAGGCGATCCACTGCAGCGAACGCACCAGCGCAATGACCGGCGCGATATAGCCGCTGCTCGGTTCGACCCGGGCGCCCGGTGCAATCGCCTGCAGCGCGCCGCGCAGCGACTGATATTCCGCCTCGGACGCGATCCGGACGAGTTTCAGATCGATCAGCGCGGGGAGCGGGATATCGTCGGCCAGATCCTGCGTACCCAGCCATGGCTCGATCAGCGCTTCTATTTCCGCGGGCGGCAGCACCCGGACCTCTTCGATCAGCGGCAGCGCGCGCAGCCTTTCTGCGGCGGCGGCGGCCTGACGGCTGCGGATTTCGGGATTGGCTTCGATAATCTGCACCGTCGCCCGGCTGGACAGTTCGTCGGAGACATCGCTGATCGCCCGGTTCATCGCCAGCCCGGCGGCGGCGGCAAGGACCGTAAGAAAGATCATGATCGCGATCACCCAGGGCATCGGACCGGACAGCCGGCCTCGGGTATCAGGCGCCGGTCATGGGCGGGAATGGCGAAAAATTTGAACATCGGCCCTGCGCCCTACTGCCTCTGGTCTTCGGGACGCGGCGGGTGGCGCAGCGATCCGGTCGGATCGGCAAGCATGCCTTTTTCCAGCCGCATCATCTGCGCGCCGGGAATCTTGCTGAGCAGATGAATGTCATGGGTTGCCACCACGATCGTCGTCCCGAGCGTGTTCAGCGCCTCGAACAATTGCAGCAGGCGGATCGCCATTTCCGGGTCGACATTGCCGGTGGGCTCGTCGGCCACCAGTATTTCCGGCCTGCCGATCACCGCCCGGGCAATCGCCACGCGCTGCTGTTCTCCGCCCGAAAGCGTCGCCGGCCGGGCCGAAGCCCGGTCTCCCAGGCCGACCCATTCGAGCATTTCCGCCACCGGGACTTCCAGATCCTTTTCGCGCACCCCGGCCACCCGCAGGGAAGCGCGATATTGTCGAAGGCAGACAGATGCGGGACCAGCCGGAAGTCCTGAAAGACCACGCCGATCCGGCGGCGGAAGCCGGGCAGACGCTCGCGTGGCATGGTGACCGCATCCTCGCCGAACAGCCGGATCACACCGCGGCTGGGGCGCTGCGACAGATAGAGGAGTTTCAGCAGCGATGTCTTGCCGGCACCCGAGGCCCCGGTGAGAAAATAGAAGCTGCCCGGAAACAGGGTGAAATTGAGATCGGCCAGAGTTTCCGCGCCCGCACCATAGCGCAGACCGACATTTTCAAATCGAACAATTTCGTCCATTATGCTCTACATTCCAATATCGCGGCGAAATATTGCCCGGTCGCCTGACCAATAGGCCGTTAACACCCCCCAAATCAACTCCGCTGTCAGGCAACGACAGGCGATTCGTCAGGAAAACGCGGAAAACCCGATTCGGTCTCAAATCGGTCAAGCAGCCACTTGCAGTTTATCCTCATGGCGTGTTTAGAGGGGTGTCATGATTTTGAATTGCCCGGCTTGCAAAACCCGTTATCTCGTGCCCGACAGTGCCATCGGACCCAATGGTCGTTCGGTTCGCTGCGCATCCTGTCGCCATAGCTGGTTTCAGGAGCCTCCGGTTCTGGAAGAGGCGCCGGTCCGGGAAAAGCAAAAGGTCGAGAGCGCCCCGCCGGCGCAGACTCCACCCGCTGCCAAGGCAGAACCGGTGGTCGAGCAGGACTGGGAACCCAACCCGCCCGCCTCTCCGGTCACGCGTTCGGCCCCGCCGCCACCGATTTCCGTCACCCCGGGCTATGCCGCAGGCGAAAGCAGCTTTGCCCACGAACCGCCATTCAAGGCGCGGCGCAATCCGGCGAAGCTGTGGACCATGGCCGCCATTGTCTTTGCCGCCCTGGTGCTGGCCGCGGGCGCCGCCTTATATTATTTTGGACCACCGCAATGGGTCTCCGACTATGAATTTGCCTCGACCGAGGAAACCCCGCTGCTGATCGAACTGAGCGAGAAGCAGGATCGCCGGACTCTGGCCGACGGCACCGAATATTTTGCCGCCAGCGGGACGATCATCAATCCCACAACCAATGACGAGGCGATCCCGCCGATGCTGGTGATCCTGCGCGATGCCGGTGGCCGGATCGTTTACAGCTGGAAAATGAAGGCACCGGCAGCATCGCTCGCACCGGGTGCCAAGATCAATTTCAACGAAGCCAAGCTGGATGTGCCGCGCGCCGCAAGCCAGCTGGAGGTCGGCTGGGCGGATCAAAGCCGCGAATAGACGCTTCTCCCGGCCGGTTCAGTGAAATTCCTGCAATCGGATCAGCTGGCCATCGGCGCTTTCGGCCACACCGGTCGAGCGGATTGTGGCCGTCCCGAATTTATCCTCTCCCCGACGAAAGCCCCGCAAGTCCCGCCGGTCGAGCGGACCACCAAAATCGATCACTTCCGCGCGCAGGATTCTGGCGCTCGCCACGGCCTGCACATGCGACGGTCCGGCAGCGGCCTCGACCGCGGGCCGGTCGGGCGTTGCGCCGAGCAGGAGCATGAAAAGAAACAGACCGTCCATGGCCATGATAAAGCGGACCTGAGCGGGCACGAACAAGGTCAATAGAAGGTTAACAGCTGCCTCGACCGGCATTTTTCTGCGGATCGCGGCTGCTGCGCCGCCGGCTGTGCTTTTGCGGGACATAATCGGGCCACCGGTTAACGGAGAAACGAGATCGCGACGAATATCTGTTGCGGCTGGGAAACCCCTTTGCTAAGGGCACGCGCCTACCCGGGACTTTGCTGTCCCAAGCTAGAGACAGTGCGGTCGTGGCGGAATTGGTAGACGCGCAGCGTTGAGGTCGCTGTGGGGTTAATACCCCGTGGAAGTTCGAGTCTTCTCGACCGCACCAGACAGTCTTGCAATCACCTATAACTTTGCCTTCGGGCAGTCGGCGTCGCAGAACTCGCGCAGTTCTGCGGCCTTTCTGGCCAAACAACTCTCTAGCGTGGGTGAGAGACACCGCTTCCTCGCTGTGAGCGTGGCTGAAAAGTAGCAGATTCTCTGTTTGGAAGTTCCTCGCCCACAAGGCGTTTCGATGATGCAGCGGATGTCTGCGCTCAGGAATCGAAGCCGAGCAGGTCTTCCTGATCAACCCATGCTACGGGCAATGTCGTCTCGAGTAGAATGGTGCGATTGATGGTCTTCGGCTGGTTTCCCGACATCATCGATTCGATGATCCTGGGACTGAGCCAGCTCAGGTTCAGCAACTTTGTCAGTTGTTTGCGGCAGCGCCCTTCCTGCTTTGCGATCTGGTTGATGCTGAGCTCTGGATTGCTCATGATCAATTGCTGAGCATCAATTGCGTCAGCTACTAACTGAATCAATTTTGTATCGGGTGTGCAGCCATTGCCTTCTGCATCCATCCTGAGCTTCGCTTCGCGAAACGTCATTCGCTCCGGGAGTGGAATGCGCCAGGTGAGGTGATCGCATATCGGCACATTGATGGCTTCGGCCTTCAGCGCGACATCGATATGTCCAGCTCTTACCTGCAAGCTCGCAATCAGGTCATTTATGATCGTTTCGCGTTCACTGTTGCGGGCGAGGCGACTGGCGAGCAATTGGGCAGCCGCGAACATCGTCCGCAATTTCCCGGCTTCTTCGATCCCCGACAATCGGCGCAGCGTATGCCCGTCTTTTAACAGCTTGACGAGGTGCTCAATAAGATGCCTCTCGAGCCGACCCTGCGAGAACCGGGTTGCTGATGGATCAACGGGGCGGGCAAGGTCTTTGCGTGTTTCGTAATAGGCGTATCGGCGAGTGCCCTTGGTCGCATAAGTTGGCACCATCGGCCGGCCGTGGGGATCTATCAACAGGCCGCGGAGCAATGCTTGTTGTGGATCGTTGGTCGGGCGCTTGCGCGGCGGGGATTTTCGGCTGAGCTGTGCCTGCACCGTATCCCACAGCTCCTCATCAACGATCGCTTCGTGTTCACCGTCATACACCTGTCCCTTGTGGACGATCTTCCCGCGATAAACCGGATTCTTCAGAAGATGGAACAGACTGCCGCGTGCGAAGGGGATCCCGCCGCGATGCGGCCCGCTGGTTCTGTTCTGAACCTTGGTCACAATGCCTTCGCGGCGCAGACATTTGATCAGGGCGGGCACTGTTCCTACCTGGAGATAGAGCCGCATTATCCTATGCACACGCTCTGCTTCTTCCGGTACCGGCGCCAGCTTGCGCTCGATCACCTGATATCCGAGCGGCACTGGTCCGCCCATCCACATACCCTTCTTTTTAGAGGCAGCGATCTTGTCGCGTATTCGCTCGCCGGTGACCTCACGCTCGAACTGAGCGAACGACAGCAAGACATTCAGCGTCAGCCTTCCCATGCTGGTGGTGGTGTTAAACGCCTGCGTCACCGAGACGAAGCTTGCCTGTTTGGCATCGAGCCGTTCGACGATCTTTGCAAAGTCGGCAAGGCTACGGGTAAGACGATCGACCTTGTAGACAACGATCACGTCGACCAGGCCAGCTTCAATATCGGCCAGCAGCGACTTGAGTCCCGGACGGCGCATGCTCCCTCCCGAGAACCCGCCATCGTCATACCGGTTCGGCACTAGCGTCCAGCCCTCGTGCCGCTGGCTTAGTATATAGGCCTCGCAGGCCTCACGCTGGGCATCGAGGCTGTTGAACTCCTGCTCGAGCCCGTCCTCGGTTGACTTGCGAGTATAGACCGCGCAGCGTAGCGGTTTCATGTCTTGGGCCCGGACAGGCCAAAGAACCGCGGTCCGTTCCAGTGCGAACCGGTGATGGCCTTGGCGATTGCTGTAAGCGACCTCCAGTTCCTTCCATCATATTCGAAACCATCCTCGAGCACGGTGACACTATGACCAACACCGTGCCAGTCACGAACGAGCCTTGTACCCGGTGTCAGCTTGCGGGGCGGCGGGCCCTCAGGGGTGCCGTCCTGCGAGCGTGCCGCCATGCGGCGCAGGAGCGTCCGGGTGGAACGTCTAAGCCCCCCAAGCTTCTGCTCCTGCAGGCGGTAGCCGATCCCGAGCCGCAATTGATCTGGCGGAAGATTTGGAGCAGGAGCGGCATAACGCCGCGCCCACTCGGCTCTCAGTTCTTCGGCCGGCATGTCTGCAAGCCGCTCAAGCGTGACATACGCGCGTCGTCCCATCAGCCCGCCACCACGCGGTAAACGCGCTCCTCACCGCCTGTTTTCGTACTGGTAACATGATGACCCTTCTTTTTCAGGCCGGTCAGCGCGGCCCGAGTGGTGTGCGGCAGCCAGTCAGTCGCAGCGACGAGTTGGGAGATTGTGGCTCCGTCTGCTCGCTCAAGCATGCCGAGAACCAGACTGGCCTTACTGGAGAGCTTCACTGGCTTAGGCTCGACTTTGGGATCGGGGGCGGAGGTCGAAGCTTTCACTTCTGCTGCGGGTGTCAGCCTGCGCGCCATATCGCGCCACAGTTTTGGGGCGGACTTGTTCTCAATTGTATCGGTCATGGTGTGGTACTCCTTGGCAGAGCAGCACCTTGCTGCTCCCACCACCCATAGCCCTCCCGGTGGCATCGGTCAGGGCAGCGGCCGCACATTTGGGCCGCGATTCAGTGACGACACCAATGCTTGCGGCGCTGGGAAAGTCCAATGGTATGTAGGTGATGGCAAACTATTAGTGCCGGGTTGAAGGCTTCGGCAGCTTTGCGCCTAACACCAGCCCCAGTCGGTGATCTTCGGCTCAGGCGGATAGTCATGGCGAGAATAAATCCAAAGAAGTTCATTTGAACATTAAGATATGGCAGAGCGCAGCCACGCAGCATTGTTCTGATCCGCCTGCAGCTAGCATCAACGATCCGCTTGTCCCGCTGCATCCCTGGCGGCGATATAGCCATAGGTCATCGCCGCGCCGATGGTGCCGCCAGCGCCCGGATAGAAATTGCCGACCACACAGGCCGAGCTGTTCCCCGCTGCATATAGTCCTGGTATCACCGAGCTGTCTTCACGCAGCACCTGCCCATGCTCGTTGGTCAAAAGACCGCCCTTGGTGCCCAGGTCGCCCGCCTGGATTTCCATGGCGTAAAAGGGCGCCTTTATGACAGGGCCAAGGCAGGGGTTCGGTTTGTTCGCAGGATCGCCGGCATAGCGGTCGAAGGCGCTCTCGCCCTTGTGGAAATCCTCGTCCCGCCCATCTGCGGCCATGATGTTAAACCGCTCGACGGTCTGCTTCAGGCCGGCCGGATCAATCCCCGCCTGAGCGGCCAGCGCTTCGAGCGTCTCCGCGCGCTTGATATAGCCCGCTTCGATGAAGCGCTCCGGCGTGATGCCGGGCAGCATTGTGCCCATGGCGTATCGGTTGCGATATTGCTGGTCGAATATCATGAAGGCGGGCGGACTGGTTTCTTCATAGATGACGCGGCCCAGTTCATTATAGGGCCGGGCCTCGTTGGCGAAGCGCTTGCCGCCGGCATTGACGATCAGGAAGTGCGGCAGGCCGCGCTCGAACACATGGATGGTCGGCGTTTTGGCCCCCGGTTCCACCGAAGACGGCATCCACCACATGTCATCCATCAGGTCGAGCGCCGCGCCTGCTGCCAGACCCGCTTTGATGCCGTCGCCGACATTGCCGGGCGCGCCCGATGTAAATGCGCCCGATCCCCATTGTTCGCCCACGTCTGCGCCGAAATATTCCTTGCGCATCGCTCCATTATGCTCGAAACCGCCAGCGGCGATCATGACGCCCCGGCGGGCGCGGATATTGAGCGGCTTGCCCTCCCGCGTGACACGCGCGCCGATCACCGCGCCATCCTCGACCAGCAATTCATCAAGGCCGGTGTTCAGCCACAGGGGCACGTCCCTTTGCTGCAACGAATAGCGCAACCGGGCCGCCAGGGCGCGGCCACTCGACATATGCTGACGGGACGCGATCTTGTTCCACAGATTCCGCGGAAACATCTTCCAGACCGCCAGCAGCCCCTTCGGATTGGACCGGAAAAAGCCAGGCGTCGCAGTTCCTTGACCGAACCGACAATGCCGCCGGGGATTTCGGTATTTTGCTTGCGCAGCTGCGCATAGTCATCGAGCTTGCGGCCGGAAAAGACCTTCGGGTCGATGGAGCGGCCGCCGTTGCTGCCGCCGGGCGTTTCGGGCCGGTAATCGGGGAAGTCTTCCATCATCTGGAATTGCACCGCGCTGTTCGCCTGCATATACTCGGCCATCTGCGGTGCGTGCTCGACCAGCGCTTCGAGCTTGGCGGGTGCAACGCGGTTGCCGACATTGTGCTTCAGATAGGTAAGAGCATCATCTGGCGTGTCCGGGATGCCGGCCGCTTTCATCAACGGATTGTTGGGAATCCAGGCGACCCCGCCAGAGAGGGCCGTGGTGCCGCCATAAAATTCGGTCTTTTCGATCACCAGGACCTTCAGGCCCTCGACCGCGCCCACGACTGCAGTGGTCAGGCCCGCCGCGCCGGTGCCCACCACCAGAAGATCGACTTCATGGTCCCACGTCAGGTTGGTCAAATCCGTCACCATGCTCGCTCCCTAATTAACCAGTATTCCGATGATATGGACAGCCCAAATATCTTATGTCGCAGCGACCGGTTTAGATAATTACGTTATCGTAACAGTTGGTCTTGCAGCTTTTCTTGTCACTTCGAACTATCACATCTAGCCATGGGCTCCTCCGTCTACGAGTTTTCAGATCGTGCGGGAAAGGCCAGCCAACCAGCACAATGTGTGCCAGCACATGTCAGGTCGCAATCGTGGCATGTGCCGCATTTTCTCCTGCGATCCGGCCGAAATATGAAGCCGGTCCCAGCATCAGGCCGCTGGCGTAGCCAGGACCATCCTGAGCGATCGTGGAAGCGCATGCGCCCGCCGCGAACAACCCGGCTATCGCGTTGCCGTTGATATCGAGCACTT
The DNA here is from genome assembly GCF_013265645.1 of Sphingopyxis sp. BSNA05. Lineage (NCBI taxonomy): Bacteria > Pseudomonadati > Pseudomonadota > Alphaproteobacteria > Sphingomonadales > Sphingopyxidaceae > Sphingopyxis > Sphingopyxis sp. BSNA05. The sequence goes on from NZ_PYIA01000092.1 coordinate 37,696, forward strand.
CGGAATCCGCAGAAACCTTCAAACCGCCCAAGGTGATGTAGTAATAGCAGGAATTGCTATAGGATACTTCGAAAGCGGCATAAGGTCCCTGGTTGAGCGGTTGCAACCATTCCTTGTCTTTGTGAAAAAGCGCATCTTCCCCGCGTTCGGCACCTTCGTTATATTCTGTCATGGTGCACTGGAGAGCACCTTGGGGCATATTTAGCCCCGCTTCCATTTCTGCAACCGTTTCCCAACCGTCGATGAGACGATGATTGGCGTGGTCAACCTCGGGATATGCGAAGATCGTTGAATCCATCACGAGATAGGCCACAGTGCCCGGTTGCTCCATAATCGCCTGGGCGGAGCGTCCGTGATAGCTGTCCTCGGCAATAAACCGCTCGCCATGTTTGTTTACAAGAATCGCCTTGATCAATTGCTCTGGCGGATAAAAACTGGCGGTGGCAATAATCCCGTCCATCGCACGCAGTTCGCCGCCAACCGCTTGGCCGAGACGAATGGCATCGCCGTCGTTGTTCGGAATGCCCAGCGGCTCGCAACTGTCAGGAAACTGCGGGGAATAATGGCTGACCATTTCGCGGTTCAAACCGAAGGCCCCGGCGGCCAGCACCACCCCGCGTGTCGCGCGGAAGAATTTTTGCCCGTCACTCTGCTTCGCGCGGACGCCGACGATGCGTCCGGAGTCATCGCGAACAAGAGCATTGACGCGACTGTCCACTTCCACACGCACGCCTTCGCGTTCGCATACAGTGGTCAGTGCGTTCATCGCCAATGCGCCGCCACCGTCACCCTCTTTGGCGACCTTGTGCCCGCGCGGCACGGGCGTTGCGACCTGTTTAAAGGGCCAAAGTTTCTCGTTACCGGTGGAAGCCAGACAGTCATCGGTAGGTGCGATTACCGACTTGCCCTTGTAATGCCCGCGATTGAAAGGCACGCCCTGTGCCTCGAGCCAGTCGAACTGTGCGGTAGAATTGTTGCAATAGCGTCGCACCAAATGCGCGTCGGGTGCTCCTGTACTGGCCATCAGGAAATCGAACATATTGTCAGGCGTATCCTCGTAACCTGCGGCGCGCTGGACGTCTGTGCCACCGCCAAAATAGAAAATGCCTGCCGAAAGCGCGCTGGCTCCGCCGCCGCCCGATGCACGCTCGATCACCAGCACATCTGATCCGGCCCGGCGAGCTTCCAGAGCCGCGCAGGCGCCGGCAATGCCATACCCGATCACCAGAACGTCAGCAGTATCGTCCCAGTGTTCGATTGTTGAAGAAGAAAGAATCTCGGCGGATTCATCTGGATTCGTCATGGCCATTACTCCGTTTCAGCTTGTAACCGTTGTCGTCCGCGAGCGGTCAGAATTTTTGCGGTGTTGGAACACAGTTGCTTCATTATTTGGGATTCCATCCGCGCTTCTCGTCCTCTCCGTCTTGTTGCGTTTGATTTAGTATCGGCCGCAGATGCCGTGTCAATATTTAATATAACAATGATATAAATAAATCATCGATAACGGATGGCACAATCCGTCGCCGACTAGACGAAGACGGGCCGCTGCTGCTTTAACTGCGAGATGGGCGTGCAACCACTGCGCACGAGCACGATATTGGAACGAGTATCATTGGGATTGCGAGAGTTTGCCGCAGTGTCGGCAAGAGCGGATGCTTGACTGGGACGATATTGTTCATATCTGGCATTCGCTCCAGCATATGACCATCGATGATGGGTAAACGAGCCGCCTCTGGCAGCGAGCGGAAAGTTTGCAGCTGTAAGGCAATCTCCGGCCGCTCCCGCTAATAATCAGCTAGCGCGTCATGTCCGCAAATCGGCCAAATTCACTTTCCAGCACGCGGCTCTGTTGCTCGACAGGCCAGCTTTCAGGATCGTGAATGGCCTGGATTGCTATTCCAACAAGCACGGCGAATATCCTTCGTTCCTCTACGTCCTTTTCATTTTCATCAGTCGACCGGGGGTGTGCATTGCGATCGAGTAAGCCGCGTATCATTCGGAGAGTGTTCTCGGTCCTAGCCACCTGCTGTTGTCGAAACTCCCGATCGGTCAGCGTCATATTCCAAAATGCAATCCAGACTTTCCAGTTATTTCGGCTTTCTTGATCGGTGGGTAGCAATGTCTGCAAGCAGGCCGTCGTCGATAGATCAGCTTCAACGGCCTGGGCGAACCTGCTTTCGGCGATTTCCAGAGTATCCAGAAATATGAACAGCATGAGTTCTCGCTTATCCCGAAAATAATGCGAGATTATGGCTGTACTCAGATTCGCGGACTCTGCAATTCGCCGGACAGTAAGTTTTTCCAGCCCATATTCTAACAATATATTTCTGGCGATCCCGACGACTTGTCGGCGGCGCTCATCATGATCTACTATGCGCGGCAATATTGATACCATCTCTCAGTTTTGGACAAGTTGGGGTCTATTCGATCAGCAAGGTCATGACAATCGCGCAAATTTTGTCGGACGCGATTGCCTCTGATTGGTGTCCGGGCTGGTATTACAAGGCAGGATTGCGAGATCGGCCGACAAGCAGCAAACTGCCATCTTCACGCAAAACAACCAGCCGATGCTGAGGCCGCAGTTTATAAATAACAATGTTATATTTAATATTGACTCAATCTTCACGCACTGTATCAATTTGAACGGAATAGAATGAGGGCGAGGAGAAACGTTGATGTCAGTCGCAGCAATGCTGACCGAAGGATCGGGGGCGTGGTGATGGATCCTGCCTATATCGATCAAATGAAGCGGCTGATGGAGTGGGAAGCGTCTCGCGCGGCCCCGCCCCAAGGCTTTCCCCATCTCCCTGACCTGCCGGCCGGCCGCTATACCAGCCAGGAATATTACGACCTCGAACAGCAATATCTGTGGAAGAAGACCTGGCTGTTCGCTGCTCATATCGACGAAGTGCCGGAACCGGGCTGCTTCATGAAATGGGAGCAGGTCGGCGACCCGATCATCATCGTGCACGGCATGGATGGTGAAGTCCGCGCCTTTTACAATACCTGCCGTCATCGCGGCGCGCCGGTCGTGACCGAGGAAAAAGGCAAGTCGCCGCGGCTTATGTGCGGCTATCATAACTGGACTTACAAGACCGATGGCACTTTGGTCGGTGTTCCGGAAAAGCAGGATTTCGGACCCGAGTTCGACATGTCCTGCCGCAGCCTGATTCCGGTAAAATGCGAGATGCTGGGCAATCTGATCTTCGTGAATTTCGATGCAGATGCGATGCCGCTCAAGCAATGGCTGGGCCCGGTCTGGGATGAGTGGAAGGAATTCCGCTTCGACAAGATCAGACTGGCGGCGCGCTATTCGTTTGACCTGAATTGCAACTGGAAGGTGGCGATGGAGGCCAATATGGAGGTCTATCATGTCCCCTTCATCCATCCCGATACCGTTTCGCCGCTGGTCGACAGCAAGCGCAATGTGAACACCCTCTATCCCAACGGCCATGCCCGGATGCTGGCCCCCGCTCCCCAACAAACCAATCGTGAGCATGTCCGTGCGATCGACAGCCCGCCCAACTGGCAGGAAATCGAAGGCGTTGGCGAATTCGGCCGGACCTGCACGCAAAGCTACACGATGTTCCCCAATTGGGTGTCACCGCTGAGCAATTATTTCGTCCCGCCGCTGATCTTCTGGCCAACCTCGCTCAACACCACCCGGCTGGAACTGGTGACGATGGCGATGGACTGGGGCGACGGACCGGCGCCCGATCTGTGGACCGTGCCAAACGAGAGCAAGCCCAATGGCCGCGACATGTCACCGATCATTCTCGAGGATACGCAATTTGGCGAAATGATCCAGAAATCCATGGAAAGCGACGGCTTCAAGAGCGTCCCGCTGAGCTATCAGGAAGCGCGCATCTACAGCTTCCACCAGAATTGCGACAAGATGATCGGCCTGAACCGGGTACCGGAATGTCTGGCCGTCGAGCAAGTGATCGGCGAGGAGTGGGTCTATCCGAACGACCCGCGCGTCGCCGAGATGGAACAGTTGGAAGCCGCAGGATGAGGGACAGGAAGGCGATCTTTCTTACCGGAAGGGCGGTAGAATGAGGCTTGAAACGGACCGATATTTTGCAGCCCCGGGGGGTTGGCTGGTCAGACTATTTGATCTGAATGAAGCCCGCCTGAAAGAGCGAATGCGGATTTCGAAGCCGGTCGCTTTGTTACCCACAAACTGGAGGTGACGATTGACCCATTTGGGTCTGGCAATGGATATATTCCCTGCCGCAAGCGGCGGCCGTACGGAACGATTGTGCAACAATGCCGGTATCGCACCAACGCAGGTTCGCGTTGGTATCTGGGTTCAAGGGTCCGGCAACGTATGAACGCTCAGATTGATCTGCCGATATCAGCACCGCCATGTATAGCGCTCATCAGGTCGTTGCGCCCCAATGCGTCGCCAATCAGATGGACCGTCCGATCCATCGACCGGATGGCCTCAACAAGATCGCGATTGGGCTGCTTGAAGCCCACCATCACAACGTTATCTGCCGCCAGCGTCCTTTCGCGTGCGGTAAACGGCACCCCGATATGGACGGCGCCCTGTTCGATGCGGCGCAGGCAATGCCCGCCAATAAAATCAAAGTTCCCCGCCATCAGCCTTTCGCGCGCCGCCCCAACAGTTACGGGTGGGAACGGCACTTCCTCGCCTATCTTCTCGAAGCGCGAAACCATCGTTACTTTGAGACCTGCGGCAAGCAAGACGTCGGCGACCGAAATTGCCTCGAAAGTCCCTATATCATCGAAAACCAAGGCTTGGCCGGAGAAGCCGGAGACGATATGCTTTGAAAAGACGTCCCAGCTCGTATGAACGTGAGGCAAGTGATGTCCTGGAACTGGCTCGACCGGAAATGCCACCTGAAACCCGTCCGTGCGAGGCGTGCTGCCCGTTGCCAGAATGATTTCATCGGGAGCGATGTCTGCGATGACGTCCTCATCAACTAGCGAGTTGATGGAAATATCGACCTCGAGACTATTCAGTTCGCTGACCAAATAGTCAATTATCAGCCCCAGATCGGCCCGGTGCGGCGCTTGCCGCGCGTAGACCAGTTGCCCGCCAAGCGACTTGGTGGCTTCATGCAGGCTGACCCTATGACCACGCAAGGCCGCTGTCCGGGCTGCTTCCAATCCAGCCGGACCACCGCCAACAACGAGAATTTTCTTTGGAAGAATCGCTTGATCGTCGGGCTCAAATGGCTGTGTATCCTCCTGCGCCGCCGACCGGTTAACCACGCAACTGAGAACCCCGCGGCTCATGATCTGGCCGACGCAACCCATGTTGGTACCGATACACGGCCGGATGCGCGACTCCTCGAGACGCCGCGCTTTGTTGACCAGTTCGGGATCGGCGATCAAGGCCCGGACCATCGATACAAGATCGCCCTCGCCCTCGCGGACGATTGCGCTGGCGTGGTCGAGCGTCATGATCCTTCCGACGACCATCCGTGGTTTCCTGATGACCGAAGTGATCGTTCGATTGGACGGCATCTCCGTGCCCAACGGATCATCAGCCGGAGCAATCAGTTTATGGAACCGCCAATAGCTGCTCATGTGGAGCGATATATAGTCGACCTCATCTTCCACCGCCTGGGCGATCGCTGCGTTGAGTTCGGGCGTGAGGCCGCCGGGCGTGTAATCCTCGTTCGGCAACCGCACCCCTACCGCGATATCATGACCAATCTCGGCACGAATGGCGGTGATGATTTCCTCGAGAAAACGCATTCTGTTTTCGAATGAGCCTCCATATTCATCCTCCCGGTGATTAAGGGCAGGAGAAAGGAACTCGTGAATCAGATATCCGGAGGAGGCATGGATATCCACGCCATCCAGCCCGCCATCCCGAACACGGCGAGCCGCAGCGGCGAATGCTTGAGTCATTCCCTGAATTTCGCCGCGAGTCATCGCCATCGGAGAGATGTTGTAGAGCGGGTTGGGAATTTCTCCCACACTTGGCGGACTTTCCAGAGACGGAAGCAAGTTGGGTGATACGCTAGCGCCGGGATTATAGATCTGCTGGAAAAGCTTCATCCCGTGCGGGCGCATCCTTGCAGATATCTCTTCGTAGAATTGCAGGACGGCGTCCGATCCCAGCGGAACACGGGTTCCTTCGGGTGCAATCACGTTGGTCGCTTCGAGCGTGGACATTCCGACGCCGCCGCGCGCCCGCGCTTCATGATAGGCTATCAGAGGTTCTCCCGAAAGTAATGTCGAATGGGCAGATCTGACGATGCGATTGGGTATCGTTACTGGACCGACAGCGAGCGGCTCGAACAGATTATCATAAAGTGCCATGGCAATTTCTCCTGAATGACCTGCTGCAAACAGGCCGCCAATTATCGGTAGAGCGGATTTATGGAATATCAGGAGCCGCAGCCATGAGGTCTGCAAGGGGTTGCTTCTCGTCCATGCTTAAACAATGTTTCACCCAGCGATGAAAATGCTGCAGGCCGCCTTCATTGCACCCGAATTGCACTGATTTTTGAAGGCCGGACGACAGGACATGTTGCTGATCCCTCGACATCGGCAAGTCTTCGTCTCTAACAACATGCGCGATGAATGCCGTCAGCTCGGCCCCAGCGGTCCGATCCTTATCATTCTGGGGATTTTCGTGGAGATAGGTCTGGATCGTGACAGATTCGCCGACTGTATTTCCTGGAAAAATCTGTGAAATAATCACGCCCCGGCCGCCCTGGAAAAAACTGTTGATCGAGACGTTGGGAAAGAGAATCCATTCTCCCGAAAAAGAGGCTCCATCGGCCAGTCTTCGCGAGACAGGCCCTCAAGGACAGAAAGACTATCGGGAACCGACGACTCGCTCCGTTTTCCGACATGGCGTAAACGAAAATGGGGTCCATGATATTGATATTGCGCAGCATTTCCTATCTCTGTCCCGAATGTCTCGCGATGAAGCACCGGGAGATGGTAGAATTCCAGATGGGCATCAAAGGCCAATTTCCAGTTGGCACCTTCAAGGGTCGTCCGTTGACCAAAATGCCAATTTTCAAATCCGAAACCACCAAGCATTTCCGTAAATTTACCCAGAAATGCTGAAAAATCTGCGGGGGCATCGGGATCCAGAATAGCCCAGATCAACCCTGACTGCTCATGCACCGGAAAACAGATCAGGCCGTGGTCCTCTGGATCTATGTCGCCGTAATTTTCGCGAGAGGCAATCCCGATAAGATTGCCTTCCCGCCCGAATGTCCAGCCATGATAAGGGCAAGTGAAGCGTGCGGCCTTGCCACAACCTTTTGCGACGGGACTGGCGCGATGCGTGCAACTGTTGAGGAACGCGCGCGCCACCCCGTCCTTGCTACGCACGAGCAGGACCGGGACGCCTGCAATATCCATCGTCTTGTAGCTTCCGGGCTCAGACAACTCGCAACTCGCCGACAGCATCAGGGGCAAGCGTTGGAAGATCCCTTTTTGTTCGGCGGCGAACTGCGCCTCGTCCGTATATTGACTGGCGTCAAGCATTGCCACTTGGCGCGCTTGCCGCACGATGCCGGTTTCTTGGAGGCTCAGCATCTCTTGAGTATCGGCATAGAGCTGTTGCATCGTTGCGGGTTTCATCAGCGTTATTTCTCCACTCCGTCCTATCGCTTTCAATTTAATAGAGTGCCGCAAAGCCGAGTCAATATTAAATATAACATTGATATAAATAAAACGCCTGACCCTCTCACGCCCCCCAAGGATCATCAGAAGGGTCGTAACCGCCATCGTCATCCATATCGGCGCCGTCCTCCAGCATTTCCTCAGGACCAGCGATAAGGGGCTGACAATGCATAAAGCCATTCCTCACCCAGGAAAGTAGCTGGGTATTCGTTCACAATTCTGGCATGCAAGCTGAGCGTCTACATGCGCGATGACCTGCTCAACATTCCCCAAGATTCAGATTTAGACGAAGCCGCTAGTAACTGCCGACGATCCGAATGAGCTTTTTGCTTTGGGCACGAAGTTCGTCTGGGTTTGGGTTATCGGCTCCACCATGCATGTTCGGCCGAGTAAACTCATTCAGTGCAAGCAGGGTATCCTTGAGCTGCCGACCAAGATCGAGTGCCTCAGCTCGGGAGGCTGTAACGGTGATATGTCGAGGTTCGCTGATACCGAGCGACGCGATCCGAGTATCCGTTTAGAGTCTGAATTCCACAAGTTCGGCCAGCATAATCAATGCCGGATTATCAGGAGGCACCTTGACCCAATCCTCACTGCCGCGGTATAATTACCTGGATTGTCAAAGCAGCCTTGATGCTGCAGATACGGCCATCAACATCTGCAATGTCAAGCGTCTCGCCATTAAAGCGGTAAGCGGTCCGAAAAACGAAACCTTCGAACTGGATTGTAAAATTAGGGAATGCCATGTCCGAAGCTAGTAACGGATCGAAAAAACGGAACAGGCTGTCAAAGGACATCTGGTTAAAGCATACGCTCAGCAAGATAGGTGAAGTTGGTGTCGCCGGCATTCAGATAGAAACATTAGCCAAGGAGCTGAATGTAACTAAAGGAAGCTTCTATTGGCATTTCCAAGACAGAGAGACGCTTCTCTACGAGACGCTGTCATATTGGTATATTTCGGCGACCAAGGCCATTGGCCTTGCGGGCAAACGTGACTTCGACGATCCGTTAGATCGTCTGCGATATTTTTCACCCTTGCCCTGAACCGACGGCACGATGTTCCGGGCGGCTCAGTCGAACGGGCGCTGCAAGAATGGGCGCGGGTTTCCGAGATTGCTGCCGAAACCACCCGGCGCGTCGATCAGGACCGGATCAGCTTGATTGCCGATGCCTATATCGAACTGGGAAAGAGCGAGCATCAGGCGCTCCAGACGGCGACAATGGCGCTGGCTCAAATCATCGGCCTGAACATCCTGTCACGCTCTCAGTCGAAGCGGAACCATGCCCAAGATACCAAGGCATTCCTTGCAGTATTTCTTCCGGCAACAGTAGGGCAGGAACTGCCCAAAAAGGATTCCAACAATACCACCGGTACAACCGAAGTGACTGCTTCGACTACGGGTTGAATCTTCGCCGAACCCGGCCAGAGTCTTATTCGGGGGCACCGCGTGTCGATTGCTGCGATGCGGCAGCGCCAAAAATTTGGGGACCTCGCTACCCGCAAGAGTACGAGGCCCCTAAGGCATGGCAACACAGGGCCTGTTAATCCGCGTGCCCTGCGTCGAACGTTAGATCAGAACCTGAATTCTAAGCTTGCGCCTACTTCACGTGGGCGTTCGTAGATGATGTAGGCGGCGAGCGGTCCAGGCGAGATTTGCTGGGCCACCGCTGCGTTGGTGAGATTCTTCGAGAAGATGCGGAAAGTAAGATCGTCATCAGGGCTGGTCCAACCGATCTCTGCCGACAGAAGTTCATAAGAATCCTGGCTAAAGATGTTGAGGTAATCGTAATATACCGCACTCGAATGGAAGAGGTTGCCACCGATGAAGGCTTCTCCATCGAACGCATCGAATGTGTAACGTCCGCCCAGTGTCAGAGTGAACTCCGGGGTGCGGACCAGCTGATTGCCAGAGGCATCGGCGGATGAAACCATGTTTCCGCCGCCCGCTTGGGGAATGAATACCTGCGCGTTGAAAAATTCATCATACTCGGCATGAGTGTAGGCGATGGCCGCACGCAGATTCAAACCGACAATAGGTTCTGCCGCAAGCTCGAGCTCTCCACCGTAGATCTCTGCGCTGGCCGCGTTCTGCAGGACGAACGCATTATTGGCTGCCCGCGCGGTCACTTGCAAGTTATCATAGGTGTAATAGAAGGTTGCAAGGTTCGCCCGCAGCCACGGCAGTGGATCGGATTTTATGCCAAACTCGATCGCCTCGATCGTTTCCGGCTCGACCGCTACGTTCGAAGTGCCGAAAGTGTTGAAGGTGCCGCTTTTGAACCCGGTGCCATAGGTGGCGTAGAGGTTCAGATCAGGCGAAGCTTCGTACTGGACGGCCACGCGGTAAGTGAATTTGTCGAAATCCTCCTCCGCATCCGTGAACAGTTGGTTGCCGTTGATACGCTGCGAGAACTTTCGCGTCTCCGTGGTGTAACGTCCGCCCAGCGTTACCGAGAGGCTCGGCGTCAGATCATAGGTGCCTTCGACAAAGGCAGCGATTGACGAATTCTCCACTTCCGGCTCGATCGTGATCGGCGTGACCGGGGTAGCGACGTCCCGGCGATTGATCAGGATAAGCGGCTGCTCACCCTTCAGCTGGTAATAATAGACGCCAGCAGTCCAGCTGAGGGGACTACCATTGTCCGAAATAAGCCGCAGTTCCTGTGTGAACGTATCGGGTTTGACCCGCATGTTAGTTTCGCCGAGAAGAATATTGGTGCTATCGGAATCGGCGATCTGGTGCACGCGCGTACGCATGTAAGAGCTGGTCGATTCCAGAATGACCCCGCCCAGATCGAGCTGTCCCTTCAGCGCGATGTCCAGTCGGGTGAAGTCAGACAGGCCAGCCGTTCCGAAGGCGAAATTGGAGATTTCCCAAGGTTCGTCGGGAATGATCGCGCCGGCGAACTGCGCGCCCAGCGAGTTCCCCTCGAACGGCTGGGCAGTGGCCGCAATTTCTTCGTGCGTATCGACATATGCGACCGTCAGAATGAACTCGGCCTGGTCGCTCGGCTGGAACAGCAGCTTGGACCGGATCGACGCAATTTCGGTATCGCCGACAGCGCCGCCATTGAGTAGGTTCGTCGCGTATCCGTCCTGATTGCGATAGAGTACGGCGAGATCGGCAGCGATTGTGTCGGTCAAGCCGCCGGTAACGTAGGCACGGATGTCGAAATTGTTCGCATCCTCGCGCAGGCGACCCCAGCTTCCCTTGATACGGGCGCGCGGTGTGAACTGAGGATCCGGGGTCACGACGTTGACCAGACCACCAGTGGCGTTGCGGCCGAACACCGTGCCCTGCGGCCCGCGAAGAACCTCAACGCGGGAGATTTCGACAAGGTCGATCTGTGTCGAATAGGGATCGCCCTGGTAAACTCCGTCCACATAGACGGCGACGTTTGACTCATCGCCGACCGAAGTACCGCTCGAACCGACACCGCGAATGCTGGGCTGCATTACGTTCTGGTTGCGGCCGCCGTTGAACCCTGGCACGACCTGGTTGAGAGATCGGACTTGTTCGACGCCCGAGGTCGTCAGCACCTCAGTCGACACGGCGGTCACTGCCACGGGGACTTTCTGCAGGCTTTCTTCCCGGCGCGTGGCGGTGACGATGATCATTCCGCCCGCGCCATCAGCTTGCGCATCCGCCTTTGGCTGGGCCTCGCCCGCCTGGTCGGCCTCATCCGAGGTGTCACTCTGGGCATTGGCCGCAGCCGGACAGAGCAGGAAAGGCAGTATGGCTGCTGTTGTTAACAATGATTTCTTCATTTTTACCTCCCAGGTATAATAATATTTCGACTGTGTGTTTCTACGTTATTTTATTTGGAACTAACTTATTTCGAACCCTTTCGTTTCTGTGTGAACAGCTTGGCCATCTCTCCCAGTCGTCTCTTGTCCGGCTTGCGAGCAGGAGTTTTCGGAAGTTCGTCAAGCACGACGATGGCTTGAGGAATCTTGTAACTTATGAGGTGTTCGGCGCAGTGGCTCAGCAAGACTTTTTCCGTCACGCCGGAGTCCGGATCGGCGGCCACGAAGGCGAATGGCACCTCACCCTTGCGATCATCCGCCGCGGAGACCACCGCAGCGTCCGAAACCTCGGGAAGCAAGGAAAGCACTTCCTCGATTTCGCTAGGATAGACATTGAACCCGGCGACGATCAGCATGTCTTTCTTGCGGTCAACGACGGCCAGAAATCCGTCCGGTGTCTTAAAACCTATATCTCCGGTGGGGAGCCAGCCGTCTTCAGCCACGGCAGGTAAACCCATGTAGCGATCGATCACCCGCTCGCCCCGGATCAGTATCTCGCCTTTCTCGTTCGCGGGCAGCCGCTTGCCGCTGCCGTCGAGTGCTGTTATGGCTACTTCTATGCCTGGCAGGGGAAGTCCGGTGGTGCCGAATTCATGCTTGCCATCGAGTGGCTGCGCGGTGAGTGGGCCGCCTTCCGTCATGCCGAACGCCTCAAGGATCGGTAGGCCGGTCTTGGCCTCCCACCGCGACAGGGTTTGCCGGGAAAAGACCGAGCCGCCGCCCGGACACAGCCACAGGGCAGAAAGGTCCGTATCCGGGGCCGCAAGCAAGCCCTGATAGATCGCTGCCGGACCGCCGCTGAACACGCTGACCCGATGTTCCTCCATCAAACGCGCGACCAGATCCGGCTGAAAGCGGGGTACAATGATGAGGGGCGAGCGGCCATAGACCGGGTTGAAGCAGCCCATGTGTGTCCCCCACACATGGCTGACCGGGGCGACATTGAGCCACACCTCTTCCTGATCGCGCGTCGGCCATGCCGTATGCATCGCCTTGATGATGCTCATTTCCGATCGGTGGCTGCGCTGCACGCCCTTCGGCGTGCCGGTCGATCCGCCGGTGAACATGATGATGCAGGGACTGTCGCCCGTGATTTTCACCTCGGGCCGGGTGGCTGGGTGTCGAGCAATTGCTCGATTGCAATGCCACCTTCGCCCACGGTAATCAGCTGTGCATGGGCATTGTCGGCGGCTTCCCCGGCAACGTTGGAGTTACGCTCACCAGCTAGGACCAGACCGGGCGGCGCTATTTCGAACAGTGCACCCAGTTCGCGCGGGGTATATTCGGCGTTGGCCGTCGAAATTTCCGCGCCGGCGCTTAGCGCGGCGTAGATCGCGACATTGGCCTCGATCGAATTCGGAATGCAGATCGCGACGCGCCCTGAAGGCGGGACTATCTGACTGATCCGCGCCGCGAGGCCAGCCACCGCGGCGCCAAACTGCGCGTAAGAAAGGCTTCTGCCGCCTTCGACCAAGGCAAGCTGGTCCGGGCACGCCTCTACGGTGTCCCAGAACATGGTTACGACATCGGAATATTCTTTCCGCGTAAAAACCGGATCGCCTTCACTGAGGCGACGAAGTATTTCGGATCTGGTTTTCGATTTCTGCATAAAGTACCATCGTAGGAGGAAGTTGAGTTGAGGGCGGATTGAAACGCGCTTGCGAGTTTGCTAGGCGTTCAGTTGTTGCGGAGAAAACCCCGGACCTGTTCAAGGAACTGTTCCTCGCGTTCCAGTTGCACCCAATGGCCGCACTGACCAAATACGTGCATTTCCGAACGCTTGAGGTGCTCGTGCATACGTACCGCCACCTGCAGCGGGATCATCTTGTCTTCCCGCCCGTGAAGGATCAGCACCGGCACGGTGATCGCATCAAGCTGCTGCAGCGGGATGCCCTTCACGATGCGCGACCCCTTGGCATTCTGTTCCTCGCCGGGCTGCAGTTTGCGGATGGTTTCTTTACCGCTGGCGATCTCGGCGACGCGCAACCGCGCGGCGACGGCCTCGTCGGTGACGATCGACGGATCGTAGGGAAAGGCCTGCATCATTGCGCGCATGGCATCCATGCTGGGTTCGAAGGTCCGGCTGTTCGCCAGACCTTGGGTCTGCTCGAACTCGCCCGCTGGCGTCCCCATGAGAACGAGCGAGCGCACCTTGTCGGAGTGATTAGCCATCATCCCAAGCGCCAGCGCGCCGCCGAAACTGTTGCCAACTAGTATCACTCGATCGAGGCCCATGGCGTCGATGAAGCCCGCCAGATGCCGGGTCCACAGCTTGATCCCCGGTTTTTCGCCTTCGGGCAAAGGCTGAAGCCAAATCCCACGATATCAGGGGCCAGAACCCTGTGCGTTTCGCCAAGGCGAGGCAGGATTCCTTGCCAATTCTGCCATGCCGTGACGCCCGGACCCGAACCGTGAAGGAGGATCACTGGATCGCCTTCACCGTGTTCATGATAATTCGTCTGGATACCGTCGACGTCTATCGAAGCCCGATATCGGGGAGCCTCAGATTACTGGACATATCTCTCTCCACACCACGCAATTTGTCACATTCTTGTGAAATATCTGTTGCGAGACCTTCGCAGAAATGTCAATACGTAAGAGTATGGTTTTCCAAAATGGGCATGAACAAAAATCAGAGGGTGAGAAATGGTGGAGATTCTATCGGGACAGACTGCGGTGATCACAGGGGCTGCTTCGGGCATCGGAGAAGCGGTGGCCCTGCGCTTCGTAGAAGAGGGAGCGAATGTGGTCGCGTTGGATCGTAATGCGGATGCGCTTGCTGACTTGGCGGATCGTCTGGGCGATCGATGTGCGGTCATAGCGGGCGATTGCACTGATGCCGAGATCTGCAAACGCGGCGTCGCGCTTGCGCTGCAAAAATTCGGTAAGCTGGACTGCGTGGTTGCAAATGCAGGTGTGTACGATTGGTACAAGCGAATAGACCGGATGGACACGGCCGATGTGGAGGGCGCGTTCGAGGAGCTGTTCCGTATCAATGTACTTTCAACCTTATTGATCGCACGATCCTCTATTGAGGCGCTGCGGGAATCGGGCGGCTCCTTGATAGTGAGCTGTTCCAACGCCAGTTTCAGAGCTGGCGGGGGCGGGACGCTCTATACTGCGAGCAAGTTTGCGCTGCGCGGCGTGGTCTATCAGTTGGCTTATGAATGGGCACCGCAAGTGCGCGTTAATGGGGTCGCTCCGGGCGGGACGATAACCGGCCTGTCGGGTCTCGACGCGTTGGAGAGCTCTTCACGTCGGCTCGACTCCGAAGAACGGACCGTTGAAATGGTGGCGAAGGCATCGCCGCTAGGAAGAGCTGCCGCGGCAGAGGATCATTCAGGATGCTACGTGCTGCTTGCGTCCCGGCGCGACGGCAAGAACCTCAATGGAACGATCCTAGTTAGCGACGGCGGACTCAGTTCGAGAATGGGATAAGTGCATTGGTCAGGCGCAGGGGCCATTTGCCAGCGCGGCGACCCTACGAAGCCCGCAGCAGGACGGAGATTGCCTCCGCCGCCTCGACGATGCTCGGCAGGAGCGTGAGCAGCCTCTCCTCCGCCTCTTCGAAATTTTCGTCGGTGCACACCTCGGTGACCGAAACTGCCGCCATCAGCCGCCCGGTCCGATCCTCTATCGGCACCGCCAGACAGCGCAATTCGGAATATATCTCACCCCGGTCCATCGCCCAGCCTTGCCTGCGCACGTCGCCGATCTCCTTCCGCAAGGCATCGGCCTGCGAAATGGTGTTCTGCGTCAGAGGGACGAAATCGTCTGGTGCCAGATACTCCTCCAGCTGATCGTGAGCGAGCTGGGCAAGCAGCATCTTGCCGACCCCGGTGCAATAGGCCTCGACTTCGGTCATCTCCTGAGAGGGAGTACGCGAATATCCAGCATCGACTTTTACCAGGTAGCGGACCAGATTGTCCCGAAAAACGCCAAGATGCACCGTGCGCCTGCAGGTTTTGGCGAGGTCCGCGATGATTGGACGGGTAGCGCTGGTGATAATGGAATCGAGATCCACGCGCGCTCCAAGTTCCAAGCTGGCGATCCCGAGCAGGTAGCGCCCCCGCCCATGCCGCAACACATATTTGCGCGCCACCAGTGGCCGCAGCAACCGATGAGCGGTCGAAAGAGGTATTCCGGAAGTTTCGGATATTTCCCTTACCGTCAAAGGTGACGATGAAAGGCACTCAAGCAAGTCGAGCAATCGCTCGGCAACCGATGTACCCGCCTCTTCATTCATCTCGATGATTTTTCTCACAGGGTGAGGCTCTAGACCAAAAGGCTCGGTTGTCAAGGCTGGTAGAATGCGGAGAGTTGGCCCAATGTTCTGAAGAACGATTGATCCGACCGCTTTCAGAACACGGGAGATTCGCGAACTCATCCAATTTGTGGCTGATGACGCACTAAATCCGGGCTGGAAGGAGTGAGCCGATAAGTCACGGCTGCGCAATTTAGTATCTGTTTGGGAGATTTTTAGGCAATGACAATTGAACCTTCGACCATCACTTCATTGGGTGATGAGCTTTACGATGCCCTGCTCGCTAATGAAACGATCCCCAATCTTCGGGACCGGAATCCGGATATAGATATCGTCGATGCTTACCGCATCCAGGAACGCATGGTTGCGCGGCGGTTGGAGACCGGTGAGAAGATTATCGGCAAGAAAATCGGAGTCACATCCAAGATAGTGCAGGAGATGATCGGGGTGTTTGAACCCGATTTTGGCCAGTTAACCGATGCCATGTTGGTTGCCGATGACGCCACAGTAGAGTGCAAGTCTCTCATCCAGCCAAAGGCCGAGGGAGAGATCGCCTTTATCTTGAAACACGACCTGACAGGGCCGGGTGTGACGGCGGCAGATGTTCTTGAGGCGACCGAATATGTCACTGCCTGCTTCGAAATTGTCGACAGCCGTATTCGCGACTGGGACATCCGGATTCAAGATACTGTTGCCGACAATGCTTCATGCGGAATTTTCGCGATCGGCACGCAAAAGGTCGATCCGCGCGACATTGATCTAGCCAGCGTGAGCATGAAAATCGACTGCAATGGAACCGAAGTTTCAAATGGCGTCGGCGCTGCGGTTCAAGGTTCGCCGCTCAACTCGGTCGCATGGCTCGCCAATACGCTGGGTCGTCTGGGCATGCCGTTCAAAGCAGGTGAAATCATCCTTTCCGGGGCGCTTGGCCCGATGGTCGAAATATCGGCCGGCGACACGCTGCGGCTCAGTCTTAGCGATGGTCTGGGAACCTGCCGGATGACCTTCATCTAGGCTGCCGCTAGCCGGAGGTACAGGTCGACCGCAAGCGTTTAAACATTCGCGAACAAGCTCAATTCAACTGAAAGAAGAAGAGATGGATAAAATCAAATGCGCAATAATCGGGCCGGGAAATATCGGTACCGATCTTCTATACAAACTGCTGCGTTCCGAGGTTCTCGAACCGGTTTGGATGGTGGGCATCGAACCCGAATCTGAAGGGCTGGCCCGCGCGAAGGAACTGGGACTCAAGACCACTGCAGAAGGGGTCGATGGGTTGGTTCCCCATGTGATTGAAGATGGAGTTCAGATAGCGTTCGATGCAACTTCGGCCTATGTTCATGCGGAAAACAGTCGCAAGCTTAATGAACTGGGTGTCCTGATGATCGATCTGACGCCGGCTGCCATCGGCCCGCTGTGCGTTCCGCCGATTAACCTGAAAGACCTTGCCGGGCGTAAAACCATGAACGTCAACATGGTCACCTGCGCCGGGCAGGCCACGATTCCGATGGTCGCTGCGGTCAGCAGCGTGCAGAAGGTGGATTATGCTGAAATCATCGCCACCGTCGCTTCGAAGTCGATCGGCATGGGCACGCGCAAAAATATCGACGAGTTCACCCGCACGACCTCCGCTGCGGTAGCCAAGGTTGGCGGCGCGACGAAAGGCAAGGCTATAGTGATCGTGAATCCGGCGGAGCCCCCGCTTATGATGCGCGATACGGTTTTTGCGAAACCGCCGATGAACCCGACCAGGAAGCTATCACTGCCGCCGTCCACGAGATGATCGCTGCCGTGCAACAATATGTCCCCGGCTATCAGTTGAAGAACGGGCCGACTTTCGAAGGCCGTAAGGTGTCGATCTTCCTTGAGGTTGAGGGACTTGGCGATTTCCTTCCGAAATATGCCGGAAATCTTGATATTATGACTGCAGCCGCTGCCCGCACCGCCGAAATGTTCGCTCAGGACATTCTGGATGGCCAGCTTAAACTAGAACCCGTGAAGGAGAACGCATAATGACGCTGGATGATCAGGTCAGAGGACGTAAGCTGAAACTGCATGACATGTGCCTGCGTGATGGTATGCATTCGATGCGCCATCAAATTACTCTGGATCAGATGGTCGACATCGCCTCGGGTCTTGATGATGCCGGAGTACCCTTGATTCAGGTCACCCATGGTGACGGGCTGGGGGGATCGTCTCTCAATTACGGGCGCGGTCTGCATTCGGATCGTGAATATATTTCGGCAGTGGCCAAAGTCGTTAAGAATACAACCATTTCGGTCCTTCACGTTCCGGGCATCGGGACGCTGGACGAATTGCGGATGGCCGCTGATAGCGGAGCCGGTTGCGTTCATGTGGCCTCCCACTGCACCGAGGCTGATGTTACCGAACAACATATCGGTCTGGGGCGCGAACTTGGCCTCGATACGGTCGGCTTCCTGATGATGGCGCATATGACTACGCCTGAACATTTGATCGAACAGGCATTGCTGATGGAAGGATATGGGGCGACAACAATCTATTGCGTGGATTCGGCCGGCTACATGCTACCCGATGACGTAACAATTCGCATTGGCGGGCTGCGCACAGCCTTGCAGGATGCGACCGAGATCGGTTTTCATGCCCATCACAATCTTGGCATGGGTGTAGCAAATTCGCTGGCGGCAGTGGCGGCCGGCGCGGATCGTATCGATGGTTCGGCGGCCGGACTGGGCGCTGGAGCGGGCAATACACCGCTGGAATTAATGGCCGCCGTCAGCGAACGGATGGGTATCGAAACCGGCGTCGACCTGTTCAAGCTCATGGACGTGGCGGAAGACCGGGTGCTGCCGATCATGCCGCAACCGCCCCGTGCAGACCGGGATTCTATCACGCTCGGCTTTGCGGGTGTCTATTCGACCTTCTTGTATCAAGCCAAGGAAGCGGAGCAGAAATACGGCCTATCCGCGCGCGACATCCTGATTGAATTGGCTCGCAAGAAGATGATCGGCGGACAGGAAGACATGATCGAGGACACAGCTCTATCAATGGCCAAGGAACGCGACCTGGTCTAGCCTGTGTTTGGCGAAAAAAGGGGTCGGGTGGCGGTGTAATTCCGCTGCCCGGCCCATTTCGCCATGTTTCGTACGGAATGGACCCGCATGCGAGCCGATCAGCGCGGAGTGTGGCCTTCGCGTTCACGCAGGTCCAGCCGTGAAATCTTCATATTTTCATTGCGCGGAATTTCGTCGACGATCGACAGGATCGTCGGAATTTCCATCGGTGAAAGACGTCCAGTGAGAAAATCCTTGAGCTGCTCGAGATCAAGCTGCTCTCCCCGGCGCAAACTTACAATAGCTTTGGCGGTTTCACCCCGGTAATCGTCGGGTACGCCGATGACCGCCGCCTCTCGGACAGCGGGATGGGCCAGAATCGCGCTTTCAATGTCAGCAGGGTAGATATTGAAGCCGCTAGCAATAATCATGTCCTTCAGCCTGTCACTAACGGTAACCAGCCCCTCTTCATTCATCGAACCCAGATCGCCGCTGCGGAAGAAGCCGTCGACAAATGCCTGCTCCGTAGCTTCAGGACTGCGCCAATATTCCTTCATCACCTGCGGACCGCGTAGACAGATTTCGCCAACTTCGCCGGCTGCCGCCTGTTGATGGGGATCATCGGTCTTGCGGATTTCCACTTCGGTGAAGGGCAGAGGAATACCGGTGAACTGCGCAAGTTTACGCTCAGGCGGGGAATAGACGACGGCAGGGGCGGTTTCGCTCATGCCGTAAAGAGTGGTGATCCAGTGGCCGGTGGCCTGCATGAATCTTTCCTTCAGCTCTGCTGGGACCGGTCCCGCACCGCACTGAACGCATTTCATCCCTGACCAATCAATCGGTCGTTCCCGCGCCGCCTCAAGCAAAGCGATGGCCATCGTTGGGGCCATCAGAAGAATGGTGATCTTCCGTTTTTCGATCAGGTCGAGCGTCTTCATCGGATCAAAGCGCGGAAGCGAAACCAGTTCGCCCGCCAGTTGCATCGTGAAATTTTGAACCGGGCCAATCCCGCCCGCATGGGTCACCGGCGCGGCGGACAGCATTACTTCCCTGCTCGGTTCAAGATGGGGATACCAGCTAACCATTTGGGCCGAATTAACCAGCAGATTGTGATGGGTGAGGACCGCAGCCTTGGGCACACCGGTGGTGCCGCCTGTGAACTGCAGCACCGCCGGATGAGCGATAGGATCGAAAATGGCTCGCTCCGCCGTCCCGTCAGCGGCTAGCAAGTCGGGAATGGTCTGCACGGCTGAGCGGTTCTCTGTCCCTTGCAGCGCGATGGCTTCGCGCGGATCCTGTGTAAAGGAACCGACCAGCAAGGGCACGGGATGGCCGATGTGATCGCAAATCTGTTGCGCTTTGGCAAGCAGCCCGGGCTCATCGAAAGTGATGATCGCTTTCAGGCTGCTGTCGACACATTGCCCGGCCAATCGCTCCGCGCTGTATAATGGATTAAGCCCGACATAGACTGCACCGATTTGCCACATCGCGAAACAGCCGAGCGTGAACAGGGGATGGGGCGGGCCCATATAGCCAACTCTTTCCCCCGGCTTGATACCCATTTGAGAAAGCCCGGCCCCGATGCGTGACACAAGTTCGGCGACCTCACCATAAGAGAGCGTCCAATCCTCTAGCGTTAGGCAGGGCCGGTCAGCAAAATCACGGGCGGCATCATCGAGCAGCCCGACCAGCGCGCGTGGTTCGGGGAGGGAAAGGTCGCGGGCACTTTGGGGATAATGGTCCTGCCATGCGTGTCCGTCATTGCTCGCTACCATGAATAATTTCCCCTTTTGCCGATACGACTTGTCAGTATATGGTTCTCTCCATACTGGTGCGAATGGATAATATGCAAGAGGGGAATGAATTGAAACTATGCAGGCATGGGTCGTTAGCGAATATGGCAAGCCAGAAGATCTGGTGTTCGACCGGATTCCCGTTCCTCCATTGGAACAAGGCGGTCCGAATGCGGTCGATACGCTGGTGAAGGTGGAGGCTGCGGCGCTCAATTTCGCTGACGAAATCGCCATCGCGGGCCGCTATCAGGACCGTATTGAGCCGCCATTTGTCCCCGGTAACGAGCTTGCCGGAACAGTCGTCGAGACCAGCGCAGACTCGCGGTTTCAGCCTGGTGACAGGGTCGCTTGTCAGGTTCGCAGCGGTGCCTTCGCGGAATATTGCGCGGTTGCATCAGATCGATTGATGGCGATTGGAGACATCGATGCCCGCGCCGCCGCTGCGCTTCCGGTTTCCTATACCACGGCGCATGTTGCCTTGTTTCAAAAAGGCAATCTGACTGCGGGTCAGACGGTCCTGATCCACGCTGCGAGTGGCGGTCTCGGGGTCGCAGCGACCCAGCTTGCCCGGTCCGCCGGAGCCCGCATTATCGCCACGGCTGGGTCAGAGGAAAAGCGCCGCTTCGCAATCGAAAATGGCGCGGACCATGTCATCGATTACCGCCAGCCGGATTGGTACAAAGAGGTCAAATCATTGTCACCAAATGGCGTCGACATCGTGGTTGATCCGGTCGGCGGCGCAACTTCGGAACAGAGTCTGCGGCTGCTCGCCTGGCAGGGAAAACTGCTCATATGCGGATTCGCGAGCGGCGAGATACCAGCGCTGAAGGCGAATTACATGCTGGTAAAATCAGCCAGCGTGCACGGCGTTTACTGGAGCTTTGACCGCGATCCCGACGAAATCCGCGCGATCCAGCAAGAACTGGTCGAGCTTTGTGCCGCAGGCGGGATTCGCCCGCTGATTCGGGATGTCTATCCAATGGGTGAGTTGGTCGCGGCGATGAAGGCACTGCGATCGCGAGAAACGGTCGGTAAAGTTGTGCTGTCTTAGTAACACCGCAGAAAAGCACAGAAAAATAGGTAAGTCGGCGGCCCCAAAATTGCCAACCATACGCAAGGGTATTGACTCATTCCTGCCAATGTCTAAAAAGACACTGGGGATTATCCCCGTCGTCGCAATGCAAAAAGAAAGCGAATGGGATGAGCTACGGGGCTGTCGAGCAATTGTTTTATGACGTGAGTACTTCACGTAACCGGAAGGAAGCATTTCGCGAAGATTCCGGAGAAGTCGCGGGCAAATATGCACTCAGCGAGACCGAACGCGAGATGGTTATTTCAATGCAGGTAGAAAACCTGTTCGAATACGGAATCAATCCGATGCTCTTGATGGGCTTTTGGACCAGCGTCCGCGGACCGCAATCAATGCCCGAATATCTTGCCCGGGTTCCCAAGCTTGCATCACGGTTGGAAGCGTCGAGCGGCGGTAAGGATAGTTTGTAGTTTGCGCGACATCACGTCGCCGAGTTTTCGACACACAGGAGAGAGTTGTTAAATGGCGAATATCGTTGGCGGCTATATAATGCCGCATGACCCCTTGCTGTTCGTAAATCCGCAGAAGAAGGAGCGCGATCACCTTCTCGCGGTCTATTCCCGGATATGCGATAAGGTTCGCGCATCGGGCGCGACCAAAGCGATAATTTTCGGCGCCGACCACTATATTCTGTTCGGCCCGCGCTGCCTGCCGCAGTTCCTCATCGCTACCGGCGAGCTGCATGGTCCGATTGATCGGCTGCCAGGCGTAGCTAATGCACCGATTGCGAGCGATCCGGACTTCGCCAACTACCTGGTGAAACACGCCCACGGTAGCGGGTTCGATGTATCCGTCGCGCGCGATCTGGGCGTGGATCATGCAATCGGCGTTCCGGCCCAACTTGCCCTTCCGACCGACGGATCGGTTCAGACCGTTCCCGTTTACATGGCCAGCGGCGTCGAGCCATATGTTCGCCTTCAGCGGGCGTATGAGTTCGGGCAGATGGTGCGCGATGCGGTTGGAGGCATGCCGGGTGACGAACGCGTCGTACTGATCGGCAGTGGTGGGATCAGCCACTGGGTCGGCACAGGGGAAATGGGCCGAATCAACCCCGAGTTCGACAAGAAGGTCCTCGATGCCATCGTGTCCGGCGACCCGTCCACGCTGCTTTCGATGACCGACGAAGAGATCATGCGCGACGGGGGCAATGGGGGCATGGAAATCCGCCATTATCTAGCGGTGATGGGAGCCCTTCCGGCTGGCCGGGGAGAAGTGCTTACTTACGAAGCCTGGTCGGGCGGTGTCACTGGCCTAGCTTTGCCGAAATCCTACCGGCCTGATGGCGGCAGGAAAACCAATTTCAATAGGAGAATAGGGTGACAAACCTATCCACAAAACGGACGATAAAACGGAACTCGCCTCCAAGGTCAACGACTGGGTTGATGCGGAAGAAGGTTACATTGATCGCCGGATATTCTGGGACGATGCGATCTACTCGCTCGAGCTCGAGCGAGTTTTTGCACGCTGCTGGATTTTCGTTGCGCACGATTCGCAACTGCCAGAGGTCGGGGATTTCCTTACCACTACGATAGGGGAGGATGCGGTGATCGTTTCGCGCGGCGAAGACGGCAAGATTCATACTTTCCTCAATTCCTGTTCCCACCGCGGCAACCGCGTGTGTTTTGCCGAAGTTGGCAAGACCCGCCGTTTCACATGTAATTTCCACGGCTGGTCATACGGCCTCGACGGCAGTCTGAAGAGCGTCAGCCGACCAAAGTCCTACGATGGCAAGTCCAATTTCGATAAGTCTCGGCTCGGCCTCCACCAGGCTCGGGTGGAGAGCTACAAGGGCATGCATTTTGCTTGCTTCGATCCGGACGCACCCTCGCTAGAGGAATATCTGGGCGACTTTCGCTGGTATCTCGACGTCATTCTCGACAATGACGAAGGCGGCATCGAATTTATCGACGGCAACATCAAGTCCCGCCTCAAGTGCAACTGGAAGTTCCCAGCAGAAAACTTCGTAGGCGATTCCTACCACGCTCCATGGACGCACAGTTCGGCTCTCATCGCCATGTTCGGCAAACAGCCGACGATGCGGCCCGATCGTTCCTATCACGCCAACGTCAATGGCCACGGGTGGGAGTTCGGCCTGGATTTCATCGGCAACGCGGCCACGCTCAATTCGCCGCAAATCGTCGAATATCTGCGTGAACACGAGGCGAGGTTTGCCGAACGGCTGGGGAAGGTCCGCAGCAGGATGGTCGCCTCGCTCAGTTCAGCCAATGTTTTCCGAACCTGTCCTTCCTGGCCGGGCACAATACCTTCCGCACGTGGAACCCAAAAGGTCCGAGAGAAACGGAGCTTCATACCTGGGTATTTCTGAACGCCAATGCCCCGGAGGAGCTAAAGAAAGAATATCGCCGCGGCGTAATGCTGACTTTCTCTCCAGCAGGGGTCTTCGAGATGGACGACGGTGAGAATTTCGAAAATTGCACCGCTGTCAATGCAGGTGTCGTCACGCGACGACAGAAACTCCATGCTGGAATGGGCCTCGATTCGCGTATCGAACACGAGGAACTGAAGGGCAATGTCCATCAGAGCCAGATCAACGAAGCGAACCAGCGGGCGTTCTACCAACGCTGGGCCGATCTAATGAATGCAGAAACCTGGGCCGACGTACCAGTCCGCTAAATACCAGTTTGAGGTGACCGTGAACCAAGCCGAAAAATCGAAGCCCGCGAACATCGAGCAGTTTCCGTCGATCTTGTTATCGAAATTCAGCAATTTCTCTATCGCGAAGCCCGCCTACTCGACGGCGAGCATTTGCATGAATGGCTGGAATTGCTGGCAGACGACATCCACTATTGGATTCCAGGGATGCAAACACGCTACCGGAATGACGACGCCAAGTTAAGCCCCACAAGGATGGCCTTTTTTGACGACGATCTCGAATATCTCAAGATTCGCGTAGCCCGCGCCAAGCAGCCCTCCGCATGGGCTGAAGACCCGCCGACCCGGCACTTTCATCTTGTGAGCAATATCGAGGTCGAACCGACCGATACCCCCACCGAATGGACCGTTCATTCACTAGTTATCAACAATCGCCACCACGCGGAGGATGACGAGATGGAGCTGAAGGCCAGACGCGTCGATCTGATCAGGCGGGATACGGACGGCTCGCTGAAACTGGCCCGTCGCAAAGTGATCTTGCAGCAGACCGTTTTGCAAGCAAAGAATATTAACACATTCCTTTGATTTGCATAGCTCGCCATTCGCATGCTGTATCGTTGCCTTTGGGTACCGATCCTGAAGAGCGTTATTAAGGATCGGGGTAGCTTCTTCAGACACGGCTATTGTATGGCATGGACCGACGACTTTCGCGAACCGACTGAACACTCAATGCATGCTTGCCGCAGTAGAGTCGTGATTATTCTGGAGAAGGAGGGATAACAGATGGAGAAATACGATGTTCTGATCGTCGGCAGCGGACATGGCGGTGCTCAGACTGCTATTGGGCTGCGTAAGAAGGGTTTCGGCGGAAGCATCGGGTTGCTCGACCGCAGTCGCGCCCTCCCCTACGAAAGACCACCTCTTACGAAGGAGTATCTCTCTGGAGAGAAAATCTTCGAAAGGATACTTATTCGACCTGAGAAATTTTGACGGGATAGGGATATACATCTGCTAGGTGGGAGCAACGTTTCTTCACTCGATCCTCTGGCGAAAACAATTTCCTGTGGCAACGGTCAGTAATATGCATACGAGCAGCTTGTTTGGTCAGCGGGTGGTGATGCGAACCGCCTTACCTGCGATGGATCGGACCTACGTGGCGTACATACTTTGCGCTCCAAGGCAGATGTGGATGCTTTAATCGATGACATGAAAGCAGGAACAGAGCGGTGTACGATAATAGGTGGTGGCTACATTGGCTTGGAAGCGGCAGCAGTGTTTCGAAAACTTGGCCATACAGTCGTCTTAGTAGAAGCTTTCAATCGTGTGCTTTCCAGAGTGACTGGTCCCGAAGTTTCCCGCTTTATTCAAAATGAGCACGTGAGCAGAGAAGTAAAAATACACCTCGAATCAGGTGTCAGCCGCATCGAGGGAGACGGGGGACTTCTGACTGGCGTTGTACTCGAAACAGGCGAGGTGATTCAAACCGACATCGTTCTTGTCGGCATCGGAATTAAACCATGCATTAATGCATTGGCCAAGGCAGGCGCGAAAACCGCGAACGGAGTCGAAGTCGACGAATATTGCCAAACCACACTACCCTGTGTGTATGCAATCGGGGATTGTGCCGCTCACATAAATCCGTTTGCGGAAGGCCAGCGCATTCGGCTCGAAAGTGTCCAGAACGCCAACGACATGGCGAACGTCGTCGCGAGTGTGATTTGCGGCAGCTTTGAACCATATCACGCAACACCTTGGTTCTGGTCCGATCAGTATGACTTGAAAATTCAGACGGTAGGACTGAGTGCGGGATACGATGACTCTGTTACACGTGGTGATCCATCCAATCGGTCCTTTTCGATTGTATATCTGAAGAATGGAAAAGTCGTCGCTCTCGATTGCGTTAATTCCATGAAGGACTATGTGCAGGGTAGAAAGCTTGTCGAGGCGGGATTGGTAGCGGCACGTAAGGACCTTGCCGATACCTCGCGCGAGCTTAATGAATTGCTTTGAAGTCCGGCGGATAGACGGTTCAACACGTCCACTTTGATCGGGACCGGGCGATAATACAAACTCTTGTTGAATTTAAAGGTGCCGTTTGACGGAAAATTGGCTCTGGAAAGAAGTAAGCGCCCGGATGCGCTGCATCCCAATGTTGATCATGTCTGTCTTCGAGTTGATCCATGGGATGAGAATGCGTTGATCAACTATCTCAACACCTTTGGCATAGTAGCAACGGTTGAAAGACGTTACGGCCGGGAATGTTGGGGGCCGTCGATTTACATATCGGACCCCGGAGGTAACCGGATCGAATTGAAATGGCTCCCCAAGTAACCGGCCAGTGGAAAGGGTCCAAGAGAACGCCGTATTGAGAAATAGGAATGATGATGAATAGTGAACAAATAGCTGAAGTTGCAAAACAATTTCATAATGCCAGAGATGAGGGTTCCCGTCTCGATTTGATAACCAAGGCTCATCCTGAATTGTCGATGGAAGATGCATATGAGATTGCGCGCAAGACAGCCATGCTGACTGGATCATCAATCACCGGGTACAAACTAGGTTTCACGAGCGCTGCCATGCGTCAGCAGATGAATATCTCCGCCCCGAACTATGGACGCCTGACCGCAGATTTGCATGAAAGTGAGCTGTCTCAGGGAAAGTTGGTACACCCTCGTATTGAACCGGAAATCACATTACTGATTGGAAGTGATATCTCCGAAATGCCAGGTACAATTGAAGCTTGTTGGGATCATATCGAGGCAGTCATGCCGAGTCTGGAAATAGTCGACACTCGCTTCCATCGCTATGATTTCACGCTGGTTGATAACACCGCCGACAATAGTTCCGCAGCTGGATATGTAATGGGGGCACATCACAAACCCGATGCGATCATGAATCAGCAAGTCAGGGTGCGGCTTTCCGGCGGTGATACTAAACCTCTATTCGGATCTTCCGAAGACGCACTGGGCGGCCCGGTCGAGGCATTTTACTGGTTATGCCAGAAACTGATACCCTTGGGCGAAACTATCAATGCGGGTTCGCTGATTATGACCGGAGGGCTGACTGCCGCTCCGTTCCTTAAAAACAGGACAAAATTTCTGGCCGAATTTGAAAACTTGGGTTCGGCAACATTTACTTGGGAGACTTAGTATCGAAGCAGAAAGGCAATCATAGAGAACTCCATCCTATCTAGCTGTATTTTCCAGCGATTCGGCAGGATATCGCTGCCACAAGGTTTGAGCCCGCTATGGGCGTAAAACATCATTCACCTTTGGCCTCCCACCAGTCGGGCCAATTAACCTTGCTGGGCGTCCGCGCCGCACTCCACACCTCTTGCTGTTCTTGAATAGTCAGCCGCCTTTCACCCAGACGCTCAAGAGCAGCCTCGACGATCCAAGGGTTCAGTTCCCATCGCACGCGCTTTTTGTCTGCGGGGTATTTCATCTTTGCCAAACCAAGCGGTTCCAAAATCGCATCAGCGCCAGAGTTGACCGCCGACAAGATGATAGTATCGATATCATGCCTGTCGTCGCCGCGCTGCGTGCGTGCTTGTTCGATAGCATCAAGCGAGTCACGGGCAGCTGCACTGTCGCCCGCGAGCCCTTTCTGGGTCAATTGAAGCAGAAAAGCCTCCGCAGCGGTTACACGGCGCTCGCGGCCATCCTCGCGGATAGTCACCATCTGGCCAAGGACGGCATCATAGGGGATGGATTTATGCCGGTTCTTGGGACGTCCCTTTGGATTCCCGGACCGGCCCTTCTTGAAACGCATTGCGGTTGGCGGTTTGCCGTAGCCTTCAGTCATCCAATCCTGCCCCGGGGCCACTTCAAGCTTTCGGGGTCAAACGTGAAGAACCTAATATTCTTGACCTCTCGGTTATCAAATTTCTTGCGGCCAGGACGCTTATTGCCGCCTGGGCCGCCCAGGAATGGACTTTCCATCTAGTTGGAAAACTCTGCTCGGGTTCTGCAATACCCAGAATACGAAGAGCCTCATCCGCATTGTCAGTTGAGTAATGTTGCTTGAGCTCGATTATCCGGCCCGGGACGGGGTTCTTCTTCTCGAGTGCCCTTTCCCGTTTCTCGATCATTGCGAGCACTTTGCGGATTGCCAAACGCTTTCCTGCAAGAGCATCCTTGAAGGTCTGCTGCTGCAAGGCCTCTTCAACTGTGGCCTCGCGCGCTTTTCCATTTTGGGTAATGGTCAATGTCTTGTCGAGAATGATCTCGAACGCCGATACATTAGGCCTGCGATGCTTGCGGGGACGTCCCTTGGGATTGCCGGATTGACCAGCCTGAAAGCGCGTACTGCTCATGCAGCTACATCCTCACCATCGCGGAATAACAGCTGCGGCTCGTGGCCGGTCAGATCGCTCCAACGCTGCATCGCAAGGTCAACATAGGCAGGATCAATATCGAGGCCGCGGAAGGCGCGGCCCACGCGCTCGGCGGCAATTAAACTGGTGCCCGAGCCGAGGAAGATGTCGAGAACAAGCTCGCCCTGCCTTGTGACATCGCAGTAAGCGTCCGCCACCATCGCCACTGGCTTGACCGTTGGGTGAAGCGCCAAGTCCTCGCGGCGTGAGCCGCGCATGGAGTTGACGCTGGGATAATCCCAGACATTGGTCCGATTACGGCCATGCTTGCCAAGTTCAACATTATTGACATGCGGTTCATCGCCAACCCGGTAGACGAACACCATCTCGTGCTTCGACCTGTAGAGCGAGCCCATCCCGGCATTGCTCTTGTTCCATACGCAAATGTTGAGCAGGTCGCCGTAGATGTCACCGACCGAAGCGGTCACATCATCCATGTGACGCCAGTCCATACATATAAAATGGACCGCTCCGCCGCGTGATACTTTTGCGCACGCGCCTAAAGTATCAGCAAGGAACGTCCTGAACTCGGCTTCGTTCATTTCGCCCGATGCCATTGCGAACTCGCGGTGACGCCCCTTGGCATTGGCGTGGCCGTTGATCTTCACGTTATAAGGTGGATCAAGGAAAGCGCAGTCGGTCAAAGCACCCTCGCCAACTACTTTCTGCAAGAACACAGCATCACGCCCATCGCCGCAGGCAACCCTGTGCTCGCCGAGCTGCCATATATCGCCGGGCTGTACGCGTGGGTTTTCAGGGACAGCAGAAATCACTTCGTCATCCGGGTCTTCACTATCAGCGAGCACGACGTCGATCTCGCCTGGGCTGAAGCCGGTCAGGCCGAGGTCAATGTCCACTTCTGGCAGCGATAGATCGGCCAGCTCCAGCTTGAGAATTTCAACATCCCAACCTGCATTGAGCGCGATCTTGTTATCAGCAAGACGCAGCGCCTTCTTCTGCGTTTCGCTGAGGCTGGCAAGCACGATGACCGGAACCTCCGTAAGGTTCAGGTCCTTGGCGGCACGCAGCCGGCCATGCCCTGCAATAATGTTGCCTTCAGTATCAGCAAGTATGGGATTGGTGAACCCGAATGCACTGATGGACTCTGCGATCTGTGCGACCTGCTTTTTGAATGCGTTCGCGCATTACGCGGATCGGGAACCAGCTTTCCGATCTGGATATAACTTACCTTGAGGCGGCGATCGGCAGAATCGTCTGCGAGCGATTCGTTTATGTACATAAGAAGAACATATCAGGATCATATGTTCTCATCAAGAGCTATTCTTTACAGCAATCTTTGGCGATATTTCAACTGGATCCGGCGACCGCTAAGATTCCTGTTCTGACGATTAAACCCTCTGTTGCTGGCGATCGGGGTCCCTGTTCGGAGGAATTAATTCCCTGTTCCGTCGATTAACAGGAAAACGGTTTTTTGCATTGCTATACTACTGTAAAGTCTCACAAGTTTCCCACCATATCCAATCAAAATCACCCAAATCGGCCTGTTTTGGGTCCAAAACGACCATTTTTCCCTGTTAATTCCCTGATAACAGGGAAATTCACGGTGAGACCCGTTCGCTACAGACTGCGTCGCGCACCATTTCAGACTTTACCCGGAAAACCGCCATTGCTGCCCGGGCCAGGCAGTCAGGATGAGCACCAAGTCTGCAGAAGCAGGCCGCAGAGCGCAACAAGCGCATTTGGGTTCATTGCGAACCAACGGCGCCTGGCTCGCAACGTCATGCAAGCAGACAGCTTCCTCGACGCGATTGGAACGTCAGCTTCCGCCCCAATCTCAGTCGTTCGACACGCTCAGTCTATTCCCCAAAAGCGGACGTAGTTCGCTGAAGTTGGGATGCCGATAATGGGAGGAAGACTATGTTCGGCTTTTATGCAAATTGACGCAGTGGCGCGCCAAAGGTGTTGAGACCGTCATTCGTCGGCTTCAGTAGGTCCGTCCATTTCTGTCCACGAAAGTCCGCTCAGAATCTCCCATGCGGCAAGGAAGTGATCATGAGCGATGTAACCAAATTTCGGAAGGTCATAGGAGAAGTAAATCTCGTCCGTGCCTGTCCGATAGCAATGTGCCATGTAATCGGTAAAAATGGTGCGGAGAAGCCCGGTAAGCCTTATGTGCATATTGTGGCAAATGACAGCTTCGATCATGCTAGTCTTGAATCCCCACCAATCAGGCACGCTGATCTCTGGACGAACGGCAACGCCGTTCCGGCTGATGAAAAACTCTTGAAACGATTCCTGCATGATACGGATTATCTGCCCCATGAACGCCGAATGCAGGTTCCCCAACCAGTATTCATTCCCCGCCACTTGATCGACAATGGCTTGGACAGCATCCAAGCGGGACTGATCGGATGCGCCGAAAACTGTGCCGTCCGGGGCAGAGGCTCGAACCGGGTTGAACGGATTTACGACGCAAAGAACGAGCGTGTTTGGATATGGGAAGGCTGGGCAGACTTCAGCCCAATACTGCCGAGCATATACCAATCCATGCAGCCCTGCGGTCTCAAGCCGCTGAGCGATTAGGCCGGTCATCGTCTTGAACGCATCTTGTGAGTAGTCCGGCGGCGCACCCCCCGGCTCTCCAGTATCAATCCACCCATCAATCAGCGGGAACGATGCCGTTACAACGGTCATTGAGCTATCATCTAGGACGTTGTTTTCGACCCAGCGGTAATAAAGCTCGCTTGGGTAATACGCTTCAAGCAAGATTTTCTTGCCGTCAATTATCGGAATGAACGCAAGGGCGTTCTTGTCATTGATAATCAGCTCTTGAGCCAAAGCGTCCCTCACGCCCCTTCCTTCCAGCGGGGCAATCAGGATTGATTGCAGGCTGGACTCTGACAGTGGCGGAAAAAGCGTGCAGAAATGATTAGCATAGCCCAAAAGTTCGGTGAATGCCTGACGCTCCGTCTGGCCGGACTTTTTCAACTCAATGATAACGAGGTCGCCGGAATCTACGATGCTTCCGAGTAGGTCAATTCGGGTCGTAGTGTCGCTATCTCGAACCAACCGAATCTCTTTCCCGTCCAGCTGGAGCGTTTCGAGATTTTCGATCATCTTGTTGATCTTTGTCTCGGTTCGATTTTGCAGGAGCTGCGCGATGCTGGGAAAAGTATCCTGCGGTAAGGCGAGAGGCTCTCGCTTTTGAATGATCAATGTGTGGAGATCATCTTTGTGGTTGTTGAATAGTAAATCCCTTATTTCGTTTTCAGTCATGTTTGGCCTACGGCTAATATTTGGAGATACGCTATAGCTTCTGTATCATTTGACTGAAGTGTCCAGTAAATTTGGGGATGGGCCATCCGCCCGCGTAGTTATCTGTCGAGTAGCGGCGACATTGCCGTCGTCGACCAGCTGCTGAATGAATGGCGGGTTACTGCACTTAGCGATCGAGAACCCGACATTCCGCTTCCCACCCACTTATTGCCATCGGGGCGCAAGCAGATAATTCGTGGTCAATGGCCGCTCTGAAGATGAACATGCTTTAGGAATGGGGCAACCGTGACCGATGTGCTCGCCCGAGGGTAGGTCGGCTGAAATTCAGCAATGATTCGCGTGCCCGTCTTTAAAGCCTATGGGGCACCTTTACAGACAAATTGCGGAGTGGATTGCGGCTCCCGCGCAGGCCGGATGGTTGCGACTATCTGCCGATTTGGAAACTTTCCCTCTTGAGCCGCTATTCCCGCATCCCTCCGGCAGGGAAACAGCCGGTCAGGCAAAATCATCGATGACCAGCCATGCCGGGGACGGGCCTCGGCACCGGCGCCTGATTTCTAGCGGATAATTGCGCTGTGTAACCACCGGCACCGGTTGGCCGAAGATAATATGTCTTTGGTCGGAAGCGGGTTGCGATCGGGCGGCCGCCAAATATGCAATTGACTATGGTTAAAGGCATGAGGCAATGTTCCCTGGTCGAGAACCATGAAGTGATGGTAATTTAGATGTCCGCAAATGTTATCCTGCTCGCTGCCCAGCGCCCCGGAATCACCGATCCGCTGGCCACTGCGCACAATATGTCCCACAAATGCATCATTCCTATCGGCGGCAAACCGCTGATCATGCATGTGCTGGAGACATTGACCAGCCATCCCGCCGTGGCCGACATCGGCATCTCGATCGAACCGGACGCATTTGCCGCGCTCGCCCCGATCATCGAGGCACTGGGAGATAGCGGCAGGCAGATCCGCTGTATCCCCTCCGAACCGAGCATCACCGACAGCGTCATCGCCGCGATGGACGAAATGGGCGACACGCCCACCATGATCACGACGGCGGACAATGCGCTGCTGACCGCCGTCGCCATTCAGAAAATGGCCGACGCGCTGCTGTCCGATGCGGATGTCGCGGTTGCCCTGACCACCAAGCCCGCCGTGCTGTCGACCCATCCGGAGGGGCAGAACCGTTTCTACACATTTTCGGACAATCATTATTCGAATTGCAATCTTTACGGCCTGTCCGGCACCCATGCGCTGGCGGCGGCGGAAATTTTCCGCGGCGGCGGGCAATTTGCCAAGAAAATGGGCCGGATCGTCGAAAGCTTCGGGGTGCTGAACCTGCTGTTGCTGCGGTCCGGCATGGTCAGCCTGGATTTCGCAATGCGGCGGATATCCAGACGTATCGGTCTTCGCGTCAAGCCGGTGGTCCTCGAAGAGGGGCGCAATGCGATCGATGTGGATAATGAGCGGACATATCGGGTTGTTGCCAAATTGCTGGAGCAGGACGCGAAACGCGCCAGCGGATAGCCGGCCCCTGCAAAATTGACCCCGATGATCATGGCGGGGGAAACCTCCACGGGAATGGATGGACATATCGTCCGGGCCAGCGCGCGGTCAGGTGGAACCCGTTTCACCGCCCTCGCGCAGCCATTTCAGCGAACCGGGATTCATGCCCTTGAACTTGGGCGCACCGGATAGCGGCGCCAGAAGCAGGGGACTGTCGTCCGCAAGCTGCCATTTGATGCGGTGATAGAGCTTCGAGCGGGTCAGTTCACTGCTGACGAGATACAGATCATCATCGACCTGATACCCGTCGCCATGGAGATCGAGCGGGCTATCGGGGCTTTCCGGGCAATATAAGAGATAAAGGGTCATGACGGATCAATAGCTCTCCCGAGCCGTACAGGCGAGGGGATTTCGGCATCGCGCCGCGCCGAGCCCGTTTGCGGCCCTGTTGCCGCTTGCCGGGACGATCGCGGCTGACCGCGTCGCTTCGCCCGGTTTTGCGGACCGGCAGCCTGATTCGCGGCCTGCCATTCGCGGCCCCTGCCCCTGTATATAATCATGGCTGGCCAATATTCTCGCAACCCGACCACAGGATTGGCGCAGAAAATCCGCAGAATATCATGAAAACCGCCAGTATTTCTTACGAATATTTGTCTTAACCGGACAACAGGCTTGATCGCGTTTGAATTTGTTAACCAGCTTGGTGCGATATGGCTTACTATTCTGGCTCCAGCAGGGAACACAGATAGTGAAATCAATATTGGTGATCGGCGCTCGTGGCATCCCGGATGTCGAGGGCGGCGCCGAGAAAAATGCAGAACGGCTATTTCCCCTGATTGCCAGCCGGGGCTGGAAGGTGTGCATTGCCGGGATGAAGCGCCATGTGCAAAGCGACCATTATCGTGGCGTCGCGCTCTGGCGCGCGCCGTCGGTGGGCCTGCTGGCAATCGACCGGCAGCTCTATGCCATGGCGACATTGTTCAAGGCGGTCCGGACGCGGCCGGATATTGTCCATTTCACCGGCCTGAAATCCGCCCTGCTGCTGTGGGCCTACAAGCTGATCGGCTGCAAGACTGTTGTCTGCTATGGCGCCAATTGTCACGCCACCCCGTCGAGCGGTCCCGCGAAATGGATCATGGATTGGGCGAAATACCAGCTGCGCTGGGCCGACCGCATCATCGCCGTGACCCCGGCGCTGGCCAGAAAACTGGATGGTCCGGGCGGACTGGACAATATCCATGTGATCGGCAACGCGCTCGACAAAGCCGAACATTATCCGGATGATCTGCCCGCCCCGGTCAGCGGGGACTATATATTGTTCGTCGGCCAGATATCGCAGAAGAAGAATATCCACAGCCTGATTTCCGCCTTCCGCATATTCGCCAAGAACCATCCGCAGATGCAGCTGGTGATCGTCGGCGACTGGAGCAAGAACAGCGGTCGCAAGCAGATAGAGGATCTGGGGGACGAGCGGATCGTGCTGCTGGGCAGCCTGCCGCGGTCAGGTCTCGCGCCGCTCTATCGCGGTGCCCGCTTCTTCGTGAACCCGTCGATCCGCGAAGGCCATTCCAACACCCTGCTCGAAGCGATCAGCCTCGGTTGCCCGCTGCTGCTGAGCGATCTTCCGGAAACCGGGACCTGAGGCTCAACGCCAAACATTATTTCAGCCCCGGCAATATCCGCAGCATGGTCAGCGCGCTGGTCCGGGCCAACGCCAATCCCGCAGTGTTTCGCGTGGACGCCGCGCGCTTCCCGCACTGGGAAGAAATCGCCGAGCAGACGATTGGCCTCTACGAGAAACTGTTCGCCGACGACGGCGCCCGCGAGACATCCCGGGCCCGGCCGTCGCGGGCCTAGGAGCCCGGCGAGGGCCAGCTATATCGACGGCCGAACGAACCGCTCGGCGCCCAGAGGCCGCCATGTGGCGGGCCGTCCTCAGAATTTATAGCCGACCTCGACACCGAAGCGGCGCAGGCCGCCGGGCGACACAAAGGACCCGCCAAATTCGACCGCGGTGATCACCTCGTTAAGATAGCGCTTGTCGAGCAGATTGTCGGCAAAGGCGGTGATGTTCCAGTTTTCGCCTTCCAGTCCGAAACGCAGATCGAGTACGCCAAAGGCATCGCGCTCGGTGATCGACATGTCCGCGTCACCGACGAAGGCGGGCAGCGCCAGGGCAGAGCCGGGCAACAGACCGCTGAACAGGGTCGGGCCGGTGTCTTCCTGCACCGTGTGGAACCAGGTCGGGCCGGTGATGCGATAGTCTGCGCGCATCACCAGGTCAAAACTCTCGGCAATCGGTGCAACCATCTGGGTGCCGAGGTTGATCGTATAGTCCGCGGTGTGCGGCGACTTGTTGCCCACCGTATAGGGGCGGGAAGCATTGGCCTTGATCTCGCTTTCGGTGAGATTGACCGAACCGAAAATATCCCAGCCTTCGACAATTTCCGCATTGGCGTTGAATTCCACCCCGTAGATGTCAACCTTGTCGATATTCGAGACCACCCGCAGCAGGCCGAAGGATCCGACGAAAAATTCGAAGAACTGCATGTCGTCGACCTTGGTATAATAGCCGGCAAGATCGAAGGTTATCGCGCCATTGGCAGCCGAGCCCTTGAACCCGGCCTCGAACGCGCTCGAGGTTTCCTTGCGGTAAATATCGTTGATCAGAACGTTGGTGCCGAGGAACTGGTTGAAATTCTGGTCGACAATCGCAGCGGAACCCTGGTTGTTGAATCCGCCCGATTTGAAGCCGATGCCCCAGTTGGCATAGAAGTTCAGATCGTCGGTCAGGCCGTAGCGCAGGGAGAGTTTGGGCTGCAGCTCCTTGAAGGTTTCCTTCTGGTCGGGGATCGCGCCAAAAGCCTGGCCGGGGTTGATCGGACCGCCGGTGATCGGATCGGTTACCAGCGGCACCCGGCTGGAGACTTCCCGCTGTTCGATATCGTAGCGCAGGGCCAGGCTGACATCGAAATTGTCGGCGACCTGATAGTCCAGCGAGCCGAAAGCAGCATAGACATTGGTGTTGAAATTGTCGGAAAACAGCTGCGAGGTCGGGTTGCTGCTGTCCGCGTCATTGTACAATTCGCGGATGATACCCTGACCGAGATCGGCACCGAGGCTGATTCCGACGTCGCGGTCGATGTTCAGATAATAGGCTCCGATCTGCCAGGCCAGCGGCCCGTCGCCATTCGACGCCAGCCGGACTTCCGCGCTGATGTCCGTCTGTTCGCGAATCTGATATTGGGTGCCGTCGCAGGTGGTCGGGCTATAGGCACCGAGCGTTGATCCATTGACCGGATCAAAGATGAACGGGATCGGATTGTTGCCGATGAAGGTCGGCGCGTTGAGCGGAAAGCCGGTCAGTTGCGCCGTGCTGGTGAAACAGGCGTTCGACGCCGCCACCGACGCGGGCGTCGCGCCGGGGAATGTATAGCGCGCAAAATCCGCCGACGTGCCGTCGGCCGTCAACGCCTGGTCGACGTCGCTGTAGAGCGCCCATGCGGTCAGCGTCATCGTGTCAAATTCATGCGTCAGCTTGACCGATGTTTCGAAGGTGGTCTGGTCGTTGGTCGGACGGATATTGGAATAATAGCCATATTCGTGATCGTTCACATCTTCGAAAAAGGCCGGATCCACACCCGCGAAATTGGGGAGATGGAAGGCCGTGTTGAAATTGATCGAAGCGCCGGAAAGATCGGCATAGCGCGCCTTCACATCGATTTCGGTTGAATCGCCCAGTTCGGCGATGAACCGGCCATCCACCGACCAGGTTTCCTGATCATCGACCACCTTGCGGTTGTCGAGGAAGCTGTTGCGGTAAAAGCCGTCGCTGGTGTTGTAGGACGCCGACAGCACCAGACCGGCGCTGTCACCAATCGGTGTCGAGATATAGCCCGAGGCCTTATATGTATTGTCTTCTGCAGCGCTGAGCTTGACGCCGCCTTCCAATATATCACCGGGCTTGAGCGTCTGGATGACAATCGCGCCGGCGGCGGCATTGCGACCGTAAAGCGCGCCCTGCGGACCTTTCAAAATCTCGATCTGGCGCAACGTGCCCTGATCCTGGTTGAGCTGCGCGGTGTTGGTCTTGAGGATGCCGTCGACCACCAGAGCAACCGAACTCTCCGCGTCGCGCGCGCCGTTGATGCCGCGAATGTTGATCTGGGTATCACCCGCTTCCGCGGTGCCGCTGACAATCGTCACGCCGGCGGTCAGCTGGACAAATTCATCGGCCTGCTGGACGCCGGTACGGTCAAGCATGTCGGCGGTGAACACCGTGACCGATGCCGGCACCTCGGCGAGCAGTTCGTCCTGGCGCCGGGCGGTCACGATGATGACATTGCTGTCCTGTCCTTCGCTAGCACCCTGCTCACCCCCGGTTTGGGCGAGAGCCGGATTGAAGCTTACCAGCGCGGCGAAACCGGCTGAAAGTGAAAGAGCTGTTTTGATGCGACGCATTGTTGATTCCTTCCCTGAATGGAATGATTTGCGGGCCTTTTGACCCGTCAAACAAATTTAAACGAGCACATTGGCTCCGCTCATATAGACATAGACTTCCTGAAATTTGCCGTCCCGGACCCGCCAGAAATTGGTGTTGTTCAGCAATGTGACGCCCCCGTCGGCATCGGTCAGCTCGGCGACAAAGGAGGCGGCGATCCGGCCGTTCGCCTCGTCGACGGTGCAGGTGAAATCGCGGTGGACGATGGTTTCATAGGCCCCGAAGAAATCCTCGAACATCCGCCGGATTTCTTCCTTGCCACTATGGCGGGTAAAATCGGTTTGGACGCAAAACAGCGCGCCGTCGTGGAAACAGTCGAGCGTGGCTTCCATATTTTTGGCGTCAACATTGCCGAAATAGGTTTTGATGGCGAGCTCGATCAACTCATCGCGGGACAGTCCGGGTTCATATTGCATCAGACGTCTCCCTCTTTCAGCAGATTGTCGCCGCTCATATAGACGGTGACGTCCTGGAACAGGCGGTCCTTGCAATAGAAGCGGTTGCAATTTTCATAGCGCAGCTGCTCGCCGCCATTGGGGGTGATCAGCACCGTGAACTGCGAACAGATCGCGTTGGATGCCGGGTCGGCGGTGTGGACAAAATTGCCGTGCCAGATCTGCTCGAAATCGGCGAACAGCTTTTCGAACATCGCCCGGATCGCGTCGCGCCCGTTGTGGGTGGTATCAGAAGTTGCCTCGTGCAGCACCGCATCGGGCGCGAAACAGTTGAGCACCTGGGTCATATTCTTGTTATCGACGCCGTCGAAATAGCGCTTGGTCACGATGTCGATATAAAATGGATAAGGCAGGGGCACCTGGCCTGCCATTCCGGGTGTCCAGTCAGTCATCAATACCATCCCTTTCGAATATCGTCGTCCTTCGGCACTTCGGGCGCCGGAAAGGCTTTCTTGCTGTGGGTCAGGCCGAGTTCGATCAGCGTTTCGAGAAATTTATAGGCGACCTGCCCCGGATTGAGCACCGGGATCGGCAGGTTATCGTCGAGATATTTGGCCGATTGGTGCATGGTGGTCGAACCGAGGACGATGACGTCGGCACCGTCCTCTTCCATCGCCAAAGTCGCCTCTTCCCGGAGCTTGTCGAAAATCACCTCTTCCTTGCCCGCGAGCAATTCGGTGACATCGGGCCGGGTCTCGATCGAGCGCAGCGAAGCGACCCGTTCCCACCAGCCATATTCGGTGATCGTCTTTTCGTAGAGCGGGAACCATTCCGGCCACATCGTCAGCACCGTGAATTTCTTGCCCAGCATCATCGCTGCGGCAAAGGCCGCTTCGCCGGGACCGACCACCGGAATATTCAGCCGCGATCGGAGCGCCCGCATGCCGCTGTCGCTGACCGTGTCGATCAGGACGCCGGCATAGCCTTCTTCCTCGGCCTTGATGCCGGCCTGGAATACCGTCCAGTCCATCAGCAATGTGTCATGATAGCTGTCGCCCAGCGCCGCGCCCCAGGGAACCGCTACAAATTCGGGCTGGAAACCTTCGCGGACGAAATCAGCGGGCAATTGCTCGGCTCTGGCCGCCACACCTTCCGCGTCCATCGGAATAGGAACGATGACCTTGATCCGTTTCATAGCGATTGCGGCACGTGCATAGCGAAAATCCCCCTTCGCTCTTTCTATTGTATACAATTATGATCCGTCAAGAGGAAACTGCCGGCCCTGCTCGGGACTTGCCCATCGCCGGATATTCAGCCAATAGCCATTGCATGAGCCGTGCTTCCGACCGTGCCTATCGAAAAATACGCAGCTTCATCCTGTCCGGAGAGGTGTGCCCGGGTATGCAATTGACCGAGGAGCGGCTCGCCGAGATTTCCGGCGTCTCTCGGACACCGGTGCGCGACGCGGTCCAGCGGCTGGAAAACGAGATGCTGCTGGTGCGCAGCGCGTCCAAGCGGCTTTCGGTGGCGGACTGGTCGGACGATGAGATAGACGAGATGTTCACGCTGCGGGCAATGCTCGAATCCCACGCCGCCGAGCGGGCCGCGCTGCGGATGGATGCGGACAGCCTGCGGCGGCTGCGTGAAATCAACGAGGGCCTGACCAGGGCGGTGAGCTTGCCGGAGCCCGACGTGATGGCCTTTCTGGACGCCAACCGGAAATTTCACGATCTGATTCTCGCCTGCGCACAATCCCCCCGATTGAGCAAGCTGCTGCCGGCGCTGGTCGAACAGCCGGTGGTTCGCCGCACGGCCAATCAATATTCGCTGGAGGACCTGATCCAGTCGGGCACCGATCATGACGAACTGATCGCCGCTTTCGCCGCCAAGGACCATGTCTGGGCGAGCGCGGTGATGACCAGCCATATCCGCCGCGCCTTCCACAGTTTCAGCGGCGCCACCAGAATGGCCGACGAGGACTAGGCCTCAGATAATACCGCGCTCCTGCAGATCGGCCATTTTCGCACTGTCCATCCCGAGCAGTTCGCCATAGATGATTTCGTTATGCGCGCCGAGTTCCGGACCGACGCTGTCGATATGGCCCGGCGTCTTGGACAATTTTGGCGCGACATTCTGCATCACAAAATTCTCGTGCTGCGGATGATCGACCTTGACCAGCGCTTCCCGCGCCTTGAAATGCGGATCCTCCAGCATTTCCGGCGCGCGATAGACATTGCCTGCGGGCACGCCATGTTCCTCGCACATGTCCAGCAGATCCTTGCTCGTGATCGTTCTGGTCCATTGCATGATCAGCTCGTCGAGCTCGGTCTGGTTCTCGCCGCGCGCCACATGCGTTGCATAGCGGGGATCCTCGCCAAGCTCCGGCCGGCCCATCATCGCCGCCATCCGCTTCCACACGCTGTCCTGGTTGCCGCCGATCAATATGCTGCCGTCGCTGGTCGGATAGACATTCGAAGGTGCGATTTTCGGCAGAATCGATCCGGTCCGTTCGCGGATATGACCGGCGACCGTATATTCCGCCACGGTCGATTCCATATTGGCCAGCACCGCTTCGTAAATCGCCGAGTCGACCACTTGTCCCTCGCCGGTCTTGTGGCGATGCTGCAGCGCCATCAGCGCGCCGAGACAGGCATAGGTCGCGGCCAGCGAATCGCCGATGGATAGCCCTGCGCGGCTCGGCGGCCGGTCGGGCTCGCCCATGATATAGCGCATGCCGCCCATCGCCTCGCCGATTCCGCCATAGCCGGCGCGGTGCGAATAGGGCCCGGTCTGGCCATAGCCGGACACGCGGATCATGATCAGACCTTTGTTGATCGCGCTGAGCGTATCATAATCGAGACCCCATTTCTCCATGGTGCCGGCGCGGAAATTCTCGAGCAGAAAGTCCGATTTCTCGACCAGTTTCTTGACGATCTCCTGGCCCTCTTTCTCGCGCAGATTGAGGGTTATCGACTTTTGTTGCGCCCGACAACGGAGAACCAGAGCGGAATGCCCTGGCCCCAGCTGCGCATCGCGTCGCCGACCTTGGGCGGTTCGATCTTGATGACCTCCGCGCCATGATCGCCCATCAACTGGCCGCAATATGGCCCTGCAATCAGCTGCCCCATTTCGATCAGCCGTAATCCTGTCAACGCCCCTTGCGTCATGAAAAATACTCCCGCATCATCCTTTCTTCTATACAAAGCGCGAACAGGATTGTATACAATTTAAATGGACAGAATTAACCGCACCGCGATCACCATATTGGAAGTCGGCCCGCGAGACGGGTTGCAGAATGAAGCCGAGATCATTTCGACGGCGGACAAATTGGGCCTGATCACCCGCATGCTGGACGCCGGCGCAAAGCGCATGGAAGTGGCCAGCTTTGTCCATCCCGGTCGCGTTCCGCAAATGGCCGATGCCGAAGCGGTGATCGCCGGCCTGCCCGACCGCGACGATGTGTCCTATATCGGCCTGTGCCTGAACAAGCGTGGAGTCCTCCGCGGCCTGGCAACGCGCGAGGGAAACAAGCGCGGGATCGACGAAGCCGGCTGCGTGGTCGTGGCCAGCGATACTTTCGGGCAGAAGAACCAGGGCCAGACGATAGAGCAGGGCA
This sequence comes from Sphingopyxis sp. BSNA05, assembly GCF_013265645.1. Lineage (NCBI taxonomy): Bacteria > Pseudomonadati > Pseudomonadota > Alphaproteobacteria > Sphingomonadales > Sphingopyxidaceae > Sphingopyxis > Sphingopyxis sp. BSNA05. The sequence goes on from NZ_PYIA01000092.1 coordinate 79,548, forward strand.
TAAAGGAAAATCGCGAGATGATCCGCTTTGCCAAGGCCGAGGGGCTGAAGGCGCAAGTCACCATCTCGGCCGCCTTTGGCTGTCCGTTCGAGGGCGCGGTCGACCCCGAGACGGTTCTCCATATCGCCGAGGAAATGGCTGCCGAAGACCCGATGGAAATCGCGCTGGCCGACACAATCGGAGTTGGCGTGCCCGCCCAAGTCACCGACCTGTTCGGACGGCTCAGGGAATTGCTTCCCGACCATATCGGCATGCGCGCCCATTTCCACGACACGCGCAACACCGGCATCGCCAATGCCTGGGCCGCCGTGCAGGCAGGCGTGGAGACACTGGATTCCAGCCTTGGCGGACTGGGCGGCTGCCCGTTCGCGCCCAATGCCACGGGCAATATCGCGACCGAAGATCTGATCAACCTGCTCGACCGCTCCGGCGTCGGCCATGATCTCGATCTCCGCAAGGCGATTGCCACCAACCAGTGGTTCGAACCGATTCTCGGCCGGCCGCTGCCGTCTCTGGTTGCGAGAGCCGAAGCCTGAATGCACACTATACAAGAGAGAGATTGAAATATGGGGTATCGATTGGGTGTCGACGTCGGCGGAACTTTTACCGACCTTCTGCTGATTGACGAGGCCACCGGCCAGACGTTCCGGGACAAGGTCCCGTCGACCCCGAGCGATCCCTCCCAGGCGGTCATCAACGGCGCGCGCGGCCTTTGCGAACGCCAGAATATTCTCCCTGTCGATATCGACCTGTTCCTGCACGGCACGACCGTCGCCACCAATGCGGTGCTGGAAAAGAAAATCGCCAAGGTCGGTCTGGTTGTGACCGACGGCTATCGCCATCTGATGCAGATCGCGCGCAGCCTTGTGCCCGGCGGTCTGGCGGCGTGGATCATCTGGCCCAAGCCGGAGCCGATGGCGGCTCTCGAACGGACCATCGAAGCGCCGGAACGGATGGATGCCGAAGGCAATACCGTCCGCGAACTGGACGAAGCGGAAATGCGCGCCCGGCTGGAAAAGCTCAAGGCATCGGAAGACATCGAGGCGCTGACCGTCTGTCTGATGAACAGCTATGTCGACGGTCGTCACGAAAAGGCCGTCGCCGCCATTTGCGCCGAGGTCTTCCCCGACATCCCGATTTCGATCTCCTCCGACATCCTGCCGGAAATGCAGGAATATGAACGCGCCCTCACCACCATCGCCAATAGCGCGGTGCGCCCGGCCGTCGCCCGCTATGTCGGCAATCTGGAACGGGAACTGAAGGCCTGGGGCACCAAGGCGAAGCTCAATCTGCTGCGCTCCGACGGCGGACTGATGTCCGCCGAGAAAAGCGCCGAGGCTCCGGTCAACCTGCTGATGTCGGGACCGGCCGGCGGTGTCGCCGGTGCGGTCTGGGTGGCAAAAAGCGCGGGCGTGAAAAATATTCTCACGCTCGACATGGGCGGCACCTCCACCGATGTGGCGCTGATCGAAAATGGCGAGGCCCGGCTGCAGCGGGAAACCTCGGTCGGGGACCTCAATGTCCGCGCGTCGTCGATCGACGTCAAACCGTCGGTGCCGGCGGTGGCTCGATCGCCTTTGTGCCCGAACTGACCAAGGCGCTGCGGGTCGGCCCGGAAAGCGCCGGCGCGGTGCCCGGGCCGGTGGCTTATGGCAAAGGCGGCGAATTGCCGACGGTGACCGATGCCAATGTCGTGCTCGGCTATTTGCCGGAATCGCTGCTGGGCGGCAGCTTTACCCTCGATCGCGAGGGCGCGAAGAAATCGGTCCAGACGATCGCCGACGCGCTGGGTATCGACCTGATGGATGCCGCCGCCGGCATCATCGATATCGTGAACGAGAATATGTTCGGTGCGCTGCGGCTGGTCTCCGTGCAGCAGGGCTATGACCCGCGCGACTTTGCCCTGATGGGCTTTGGCGGTGCCGGACCGCTGCACGCCAATGCGATGGGCAAGCTGATGAACAGCTGGCCGGTGATCATCCCGCCTTCGCCGGGCGTACTCTGCGCCTATGGCGATGCAACAACGCGGCAACGCGTCGAAACCCAGCGCAGCTTCAACAAAATGGTTCAGAACACGACCGATGACGAGCTCACCGCCTATCTCGATAGTCTCGGCGCGCAGGTAAAGCAGGAGCTGGAAGCCGAGGATGTCGCGCCCGATGATATCGAGCTGCTCTACGAGATCGATATCCGCTATGCCGGTCAGGCTTTCGAAATCCCGCTGTCGGTGGAACCCGAAGGCCTTTCGATTGCCAGCCTGATCGCCCGCTTCGATACCGAGCATGAGCGATTATTCACCTTCAATCTGGACGAGACGCCGCACGAGATCGTCAATGTCCGCGCCGTTGCGCTCGGCAAGTCCGCCGATGTCGCGCCACCGGCAATCGAAAAGGGCGATGCGGATCCATCGGGCGCCAAGACCCGCGATCACCAGCTCTACATGGACGGCAGGATGCAGGACGCCGCAATTTATGACCGCGCGCTGCTCAAGGCCGGCAATCGCGTCGCCGGTCCTGCGATTGTCACCGAAATGGACAGCACCACGCTCGTCCACAGCGGCTGCGAAGCTTTGGTCGACGCCCATGGCAATCTGATCATCAACCTGGTGGAAGGAGCCTGATATGCCCGCACAGATTATCGAAACCAACAAGGCTCCGTTCAACAAGGTCGAGGTCGACCCGGTCACCCTCGACATCATGGAAAACGCCCTGCGCAACGCCCGGATCGAGATGGACGCCACTTTGGTGCGCACCGCCATGTCGCCCGGCATTCGCGAACAAGGCGATGCCTTTCCGCTGATCGCAGACCGCGCCGGCAAGATGGTGGTCGGTCAGTTCGGCAGCTTCATCGACGGCTTCCTGCGTTCCTATCCCGGCACGATCGAGGAGGGCGACATGATTTTCCTCAGCGATCCGTATAGCTGCGACGGCGCCGTCAGCCACAATAATGACTGGCTGGTTTTGCTGCCGGTCTATCGCGGTGGCAGGCTGGTTGCATGGACCGCCATGTTCGGTCACCAGTCCGATATTGGCGGCAAGGTGGCCGGTTCGATCCCGATCGACAGCAAGAGCGTGTTCGAGGAAGGCGTCCGCATTCCGCCGGTCAAAATCTACCAGAAGGGCGTCTATAACGAAGAGATGGTCAAGGTCGTCCTGCACCAGAGCCGCAAGCCGGACTGGTGCGCCGCCGATCTCAACGCACTGATCGCCTCCTGCCGTGTTGCCGCCCGCCGGGTCGACGAAATGTGCGAACGCTTTGGCGAGGACGAATTTGCCAGCGCCACCGATCTGCTGCTGGCGCGCAACCATCGCGCGATGAAACATCTGATCGAGACCAGCATCGGCGAGGAACCGGTCAGCTTCACCGATTTCATCTGCGACGACGGCGTCGGCTTTGGCCCCTACAAGATCAGCTGCAAGATGTGGCGCGAGGGCGGCAAGGTCATTCTCGACTTTGAAGGCACCGACCCGCAGGCGCCAAGCTCGATCAACTTTTTCCTCAACGAGAATATGTTCAAGATGTTCTTCGGCATCTATATGATCATGGTCTTCGATCCGCAGATCCTGTTCAACGACGGCTTTTACGATCTGGTCGACGTACGGATTCCGGAAGGATCGCTGCTCAAGCCGAAATATCCCGCGGCGCTGGCCGGACGCACCCATGCGCTGGGCCGGATTTTCGACATATTGGGCGGCCTGCTCGGCCAGCGCCAGCCGGAATTCCTCAACGGCGCGGGATTCTCCTCCAGCCCGCATCTGATGTATTCCGGTTTCGACAAGGGCGGCGAATGGTTCCAGCTGTTCCAGATCGGCTTTGGCGGCATTCCCGGTCGGCCCTTTGGCGACGGTCCGGATGGTCATTCTTTGTGGCCCGGCTTCACCAATGTGCCGAACGAATTTCTCGAGAAATATTTCCCGCTGCGAATTGAACGCTATGAGGCCAAACCGGATAGCGGCGGCGCGGGCAGCTTCCGCGGCGGCAATGGCATCCACATGACCTACCGTTTCCTCGAACCCGGCACGGTGGCGATCCACGACGACCGCTGGTTCACCTATCCCTGGGGCGTCAACGGCGGCCAGCCGGGTGACCGCGCCACCAAGATACTCGAGCGCGCCGATGGCACGAAAGAAGTGGTCGGCAACAAGCAGGACGGCGTCGAGGTGTGCGAGGGCGATCTGCTGCATTTCATCACCTGGGGTGGTGGCGGCTGGGGCAACCCGCTGGAGCGCGATCCAGAACTGGTGGCGCTGGAAATCCGCCAGGGACTGGTTACCGTGGAAGGCGCGCGCGACTATGGTGTGGTGATCGCCGAAGACGGCCGCGTCGATGGCCCGGCAACGGAAAGCCTGCGCGCGGAAATGGCGGCGAATATTGTCGAGAGCGACAGTCCGTTTAACTTCGGACCGGATATCGAAACCTTGCGCGCCAATTGTCTGGAAGAAACCGGTCTGCCGGCACCGGTGCAACCGGGACGTGTCGCCGCCTAGCAAGTTCCGGCTATCCAAAGTGCGGTTTGTCCCGCCTTATCCAAGCCCCTAGACTGGTCGCCAATCCGGTTACGGGAGAGGTGCGATAGTCGATAGCGAGACAGATGTTCTGATCATCGGTGCGGGGGCAGCGGGCCTCACCGCGGCGCTGACGGCGCACGAAGCCGGTGCCTCGGTCCGGCTGATCGAGAAGCAGGACCGGCTCGGCGGCACCGCCGCGATTTCCGGCGGCGTGGTCTGGCTGCCCGATCATGACCAGATGGCGGCGCAAGGCATCAAAGACAGCAGCGCCGATGCCCTCGCCTATTTCCTTTCCCTCAATCATGGCGAAATGGACGAAGCAGTGCTCTCGGCCTTCGTCACCGAAGCCGGACCGATGCTTTCCTTCCTGACCGGCATCGATGCAATCGATCTGACCATGATGCCGTACTATCCGGACTATTACGAGGACCGGCCCGGTGCGAAAACGGGCGGCCGGTCGCTGGACAATGAATTGTTCGATTTCACTTCGCTCGGCGCGTGGAAAGACCGCGTGTTCGATCATGGCCCGGCGCCGCGGATGATGCTGCGCGAAACGCCGCTGGGCGGCGGCAGCGGCATGGTCGAACCGGAGGAATTGCAGCGGCGCGATGAAGGAGATCTGCGCGGCTGGGGACAAGCGCTGGTCGGACGGTTGCTGAAAGCCTGTCTCGATCGCGGCATCGAACCGATTCTCGGTTGTGGCGGTTACCGGCTTTGCTTGGAAGAAGGTCGGGTAACCGGCGCGATTGTCGAACGCGGCAGCGAGCAGGAAAGCATCACTGCACGAAACGGCGTGATATTGGCCACCGGCGGATTCGAGTGGAATGATGCGCTAAAACACGCCTTTCTGCGCGGGCCGCTCGAAGCACCGGCCTCGCCGCCGACCAATGAAGGCGATGGCCTGAAAATGGCGATGACAGCGGGCGCGGGCTTGGGCAACATGACCAGCGCCTGGTGGGTGCCGACCCTCGCAATTCCCGAATCGCAATGGCAAAACGGCGAGACCCGCAATATGCCGGTGCTGATCGAGCGGACCCTGCCGCACGGCATCATGGTCAACCGCGAGGGCAAGAGATTCTGCAACGAAGCCGCAAATTACTCGGCACTGGCCGGGGCCTTTCATGCCTTTGATCCGGCGACCTATGCCTATCCCAATCTGCCCGCCTATCTGATCTTCGATTCGCAATATCGGGAGCGCTATCCGCTGTCCTCCTTCATGCCCGGCACGCCGCTGCCGGACTGGGTGGCGCAAGCGATTCGCTCGAAGAGCTGGCGGCACAAATCGGCGTTGATGCAAAGAATCTCCCGGCTACCGTCAACCGGTTCAACAAGCTGGCCGAGCAACTGGACGACCAGGATTTCGGCCGCGGCAAGACCGACTATGACCGCTTCTACGGTGACCGATCCAGAGAAGGCGCGGGAGCGACACTGGGCGATCTAGCCAAGGCGCCTTATTACGCAGTGGAAATCAGAATGGGCGCACTCGGCACCAACGGCGGCGCGAAAACCAGTGCGCAGGCACAGATCATGGATGTCGACGGCGAGCCCATTGCCGGACTGTTTGGCGCCGGTAATGTGATCAGCGCGCCGACCGGCAGCGTTTACGCCGGCGCGGGCGGCACCTTGGGGCCGGCCCTGACATTCGGCTATATCGCCGGCCGCGCGGCGGCCAGACGGGTCAACCGGTGACCGGCACGAACAAGGAGATCATATGATGGCTATATTGGACCAATTCAGACTGGACGGCGAAGTCGCTGTCGTCACCGGCGCTGGCAAGGGAATCGGGCGGGCGATTGCGCTCGGGCTGGCGGAAGCGGGTGCCGACGTGGCGGTCGCCGCGCGCTCTGCCGATGATCTGGAGAAGGTCGCCGGAGAGATACGCGCCATGGGTCGCCGTGCAATTGCGGTCCCCACCGACGTGACCAGCCGCGCCGCTCTCGAAAATCTCGCGAACCGCGCGGTCGAGGAACTGGGCCGGCTGACGATCTGGGTCAGCAATGCCGGCGGCCTGCCCGATGGCACGCCCCGCTATCTCACCCGCACTCCGGAAGACAGCTGGGACGCGCAGATCGAGCTCAATCTGAAAAGCGTGTGGATGGGCGCCGTCGCCGCTGCCAGCCATATGAGCGATAATGGCGGCGCAATTATCAACATCTCCTCGCGCGCCGCGATCGGCGGGCAGGTCAAGAACGCCCCTTATGGCGCGGCCAAGGCGGCGGTGAACAGCCTAACCGCAAGCCTGTCGCTTGAACTCGCGCCGAAAATTCGCGTCAACGCAGTGGCACCCGGCCCGATCCCGACCGAAAATTTCGACGAGTCGATGGGTATCAATTCGGAAGAGAAACGCGCGGCTCTGCTCAAGCAGTTCCAGATTCCGCTGGCCCGTTTCGGCCGGGAAGAGGATATCGCCGCTGCCGTGGTCTATATGGCGTCGCCAGCATCCAGCTGGGTAACCGGCCAGTGTCTCTATGTGACGGGCGGCAAGTGACGATTCAGGCGCGCTGACGCTTCATCCACACCCAGACGCGCCAATAGTGGAAACCCGCCCAGAGGTTGAACAGGGCCAGCACCATCAGCGCCTGCTGCAGCGCGCTCGCCTCCAGAGCGCGGTTGCCGCCGGCGAAATAGTCGGACAGGCCGCCGACGAAAACGGGGCCGATGCCGAGGCCTATCAAACCCGCGATCATCAGATAGATGGCCACCGCCATCGCCCGGGTCCGGTCGCTGGCCAGAGTCTGGACGGCGGCGAAGCTGGGGCCGAAATAGAAGGTCGCGGCAAAGGTCGGAATGCCGAGCAGGGCGATCGCGACATTGGCGTTTTCTGCATAGATGGCGGCAATCATGCCGGGCGCGGCGAGCGCCAGCACCAGCCCGCTCGCCAGCAAGGGCAGCGCCGGATCGCGCTTGCCGATCAGATCGCCGGTCTTGCCGCCGAACCAGGCGCCGAAACCGCCGGTCAAACCGACCATCACGCCCAGTTTCCAGCCGAGCTCGCCATAGTTCATGCCGTGCACCCGGACGAACAGACCGCCGTAGAAACTGGCGAGGCCATAGGAAATGAACTGAACCAGCACGCCGGCGGCGACCAGATGCCAGTAAGCCGGTTTGCGTGACAGTTCGAGCAGGGCGGCGCGCAAGGTCATTTCACCTGCCGCAGGCTGAAAGGCTTTGGCCAGGCTGACCTTGCCGCGCGGATCGGGGACGGTAAACCAGATCACCAGCGCGATGATTATCCCCGGCAGGCCGGCCAGCAGAAAGGCGGCGCGCCAGCTGAACATTTCGGTGATATAACCGCCGCCGGCATAGGCAATGAACGCGCCGACGGGGACTGCTGCCCCCATGATGCCGAGCGCGCCGGCACGGCGTTCCGGCGGGAACAGATCGGCGATCAGGCTGTGCGAAGCCGGCGCCGATCCCGCTTCGCCGATGCCGACGCCGACACGCGCCAGGAACAGCTGCACAAAACTGCCCGCCAGCCCGCAGAGCACAGTCATCAAAGACCAGATGGCAATGGCAATGGCGATGATCCGGCTGCGGTTCCAGCGATCCGCAAGCGCGGCGAGCGGGATCGCCAGCGTCGTATAGAAGATCGCAAAGGACAGGCCGGTCATCAGGCCAAGCTGCGTGTCGGAAAGCCCGAGATCGCGCTTGATCGGCTCGGCCACGATCGAGATGACCTGACGGTCGAGAAAGTTGAGCATCGTCACGATGAACAGGATCGCGAGCGCGTAATTGGCGCGCCGGCGCGAGGCAGACGCATTGTCTGCCATAATCTCGATGCCCTCGTTGGGGCGAATGTCCTCTGCCATCCGACAGCTATGACAGGATTATTTTGCGCCCGGCACCCTTTGTTTAGCTAGGACCGGTCATGCCTCTTGTCAGAGCGACTGACCGTCATCGATGATGATATCCGAACCCGTAACCATCCGCGAAGCGTCGGAGGAGAAATAGAGCATCATCGGGTCGAGCGATTCGATATCCTGCAGGCGGCGGCGATGGAAACCGGCGATTTGTGCCTCGCCACCTGCGGTCTGATACCAGTCGCCCTGGATCTCGGTCGGAATATAGCCGGGGTGGATCGTGTTCACATTCACGCCCATCCGCACCCATTCGCGCGCCAGATTGCGGCCGAGATGGGTCACGCCCGCCTTGCTGGCGGCATAAGCGCTGTCGCCTTCGCCGGTCAGCCGCGAGGTGATCGAACCGATGATCACGATCCGGCCGTTTTCCTTTTCCCGGCTACCACTGGCGATCAGCCTTTTGGCCCCTTCGCGCGCCACCAGATAGACGCCCTTGAAATTGGTATCGAGCAGCATCTGCAGCCGGTCGGCGGGCACTTCGGTGGAGCGCCCGGTCGCGGCGACACCGGCATTGGCGACAATCGAATCGACTGTGCCGAATTTCGCTTCGGCTGCATCATAAGCGGCGATGATCGAGGCCTCATCGGTGACATCCAGAGGAACCGCCAGCGCCTGACCGCCTGCATCAATAATTTCCTTCGCCAGCGCGTCGGTCCGGTCGGTCCGCCGGGCACCCAGGACAACATTGGCACCCGCCGCTGCAAACAGCTTGGCGAAACGCGCGCCGAAACCCGATGAGGCACCAGCGATCAGAGCGGTGCGGCCTTCAAGCGAAAAGGGGATATCCATAATGTCTCTGCTCCGGGATAGATTGTTCAACAAGCCCTAGACGATCCCGAAATGGTCGGCCAATAGTCAATTGCATAGGAGAAGATAATGATAGACACGTCCATCGATTTTACCGGGCAGACCGTTTGCGTAATTGGCGGCTCGAGCGGGATTGGCAATGCCAGCGCACAGGCCTTTCGCGCCCAGGGTGCCGAAGTCCATGTCACCGGCACGCGGGGCAGCGAAGCCGACTATGATGCCGACGAAGGATCCGATCTGTCCGGGCTGATCTATCACCAGCTGGATGCGGGGGACGATGCCGCGATCATCGCCCTGCGCCAGAAATTCACCAGGCTCGACATATTGGTCTGCTCGCAGGGCATGGTGATGTACAAGCGCGCCGAATTTGAACCGGAAAATTTCGCCAAGGTCGTGCAGGTCAATCTCAACAGCCTGATGACCTGCGCCGGGCAATTTTATGATTTGCTGAAAGAAACAAAAGGCTCGCTGATCATCATCAGTTCGACCGCAGCTTTTCACGCTACCGTTGGCAATCCCGGTTACAACGCGTCCAAGGCTGGGGCTGCCGGACTGACCCGCACTCTGGGCAAGGCCTGGGCGCCGGACGGCATCCGCGTCAATGGTGTCGCGCCGGGCCTGATCGCCACAAAGATGACCAAGGTCACCACCGACAATCCCAAGCGGCGGGACGCCACCATCCGGTCCATCCCGCTCGGCCGCATCGGTGATACGGACGATATGGCGGGGCTGGTGCTGTTCCTCGCCTCGCCGCTCGCCGGTTATATCGTCGGCCAGACGATCATCGCGGACGGGGGACTATTGCTGTAACGCGAGGCCCGAGGGCGTGTCGCTCATCGCCTTGCTGGTCCACCAGAAGAGGCAGACCGAAATCGTCAGGCTGACCACTGCGGTGACCATGACGGCGTAGCTCAGCGACATCGCGCCATATTGACTGGCCCAGCCGTCACTCATCACGCCGATCAGGGCCGGTCCGATCGCATAGCCCAGCAGATTGGCCAGCAGGCTGCCGAAGGCCGAGGCCGTGCCCCGCTCGGTCGGCTTCACCGCCGCCTGCATCATCGAATAGGCCGCCCCCTGGGTCGAAACGAGCAGGATATAGCCGACAATATAAAGGCCGAGCGTCCATTGCAGACTGTCGGCGAGCAGGCAGGAGGCCCAGAAGGGCAGAGTCAGTCCCAGCGCCAGCGCGCAATACCACGGACGCCATTTCGGGGTTCTCTTGGCCAGATGGTCGGCCAAAAACCCGCCAAATATCATACCCGGCACGCCGCCGATGAACAGCACCGCTCCGAGATAGAGACCGGCTTCTCCCTGGGTGATTTCAAATTTGCGCATCAGGATCGGCGCCAACCAGATGGCAAAAGCGAAGGCCGGGACATTGGCGAAGGCATTGGCCGTGATCACCCGGGCGAGAATCGAATTGCGCCAGAGCGAGAGCATCGCGGTCCTGAACGGCTCCTGCTTCGCCACACCCGCCGCGTTCGCATCGGCTTGAAAATAGCGGCCGCGCACCGGTTCCTTGACGGTCAGATAGAGTATGATACCAAGCAGAACGCCGGGCAGGCCGAGCAGGATGAAGGCCCAGCGCCAGCCATATTCGGACGCCAGATAGCCGCCCGCCGAATAGCCGAGAACCGGACCGAGCACAGCGCCTGCGGTAAAGATACCCATGGCACGCGACAGCTCGTGCGGGGCGAAATAGTCGGTGATGATCGAAACCGACGGAGGTGCGCCCCCGGCCTCGCCAACCCCGACGCCGAGCCGCGCGAGAAATAGCGTCCAGAAACCGGTCGCCGCGCCGCACAGGGCCGCCATGATGCTCCACAGCGATACAGCGATCGCGACCATCGTCCTGCGGTTGGTGCGATCCGCCAGCCGACCGGCCGGAATGCCAAGCAACAGATAGAATATCGTGAAAGCGGTACCGGCGAGCAGCCCGATCTGCGTATCGCTCAGCAGGAACTCGGCCTTGATATCCTCGATCAGGATCGACATCACCAGCCGGTCGGTGATGTTGAACATGAAAGTCAGCATCAGCATGATCAGCACATAATATCGATAGACGCCGCCGGAAGTCTGCTCGGGTAACTTGCTCATCAACATCCTCTCCAACGGATGGCAATGATCTAGCGTGAAAAAGGGGACAGAACCAGCGTGGCTCTATCCCCTTAAATGATAGGGTCAGAAATCATATCGACCCGCGATGCCGTTCGTGCTGAACTTGTCGAAGCACATAGGAGGCCGCTCTGTGCCGCGTTCATCCTTCAACAGGCTCAGGACGAACGGGTTTGTCCGCCTAACCCGCAGTCAGCGCAATATGCCGCCGCATATGATGGTCGACGCTGCCAAACTCGCTCTCAATGATCGACAGGCGCTTGAAATAGCTGCCCACCGCGAGTTCGTCGGTCATGCCCATGCCGCCATGGGTCTGGATCGCCGACTGGCCGATGAAGCGCGCCGCCTGGCCGATACGGACCTTGGCCGCAGACACATTCTTCTTGCGCGTCGCGTCGTCCTCGTCGAGCTTGATCGTCGCCAGATAGCACATCGAAACCGACTGCTCATATTCCATCAGCATGTCCGCCATGCGGTGCTGCAAGACCTGGAAGGATCCGATCGGCGTGCCGAACTGCTTGCGCTGGCGCGAATAGTCGACCGTGGTTTCGTTGGTGACCTTCATCGCGCCCACCGCTTCGGCGCAAACCGCTGCGGTCGCTTCGTCGACGACCTTCTCGATCAACGGCAGGCCATTGTCCGCGTCGCCGATCAGGCATCGCCGGAGACCTTGACATTCTCGAAATAGACTTCCGAAGCGCGGCGGCCGTCGACCGTCGCATAGTCGCGGGTGCTGACACCCTGTGCCGCCTTGTCGACGACGAATACCGAGACACCGTCCTTGTCGGTCTGGCCACCCGAAGTGCGCGCGGTGACGACCAGATGGGTCGCCCAGGGCGCGCCGATAACAACAGCCTTGTGGCCGTTGATGACATAATCGCCGCCGTCG